>DATEQW010000152.1:0-32766 GCA_035272245.1 Candidatus Sulfotelmatobacter sp.
CCGCCCATCGGCAGCGTGGTGAGCGAATTCTTGAACACTTGCTCGAACGCCAAGAACTTCAGAATGCCGAGGTTCACCGACGGGTGGAAGCGCAGGCCGCCTTTGTAAGGCCCGATCGCGCTGTTCATCTCAATCCGGAAACCGCGGTTTACCTGCACCGCGCCTTGGTCGTCGACCCAGGGCACGCGGAACATCAATACGCGCTCCGGTTCCACCACCCTGTCGAGGATGCGGTTGGATTGATACTCCGGATGTTTTGCCAGCACTAACCGCAGAGAATCGAACACTTCCCGAACCGCCTGATGGAATTCAGGCTCGGCTGGATTCTTCGCCTTTACGCTAATCATCACATCATCGATGTAGTCGCCCGGAGCCTTGATTCCGGGCGATGTCAGAGTGCCAGACGTCATGGTCCTACCTCCGTAAGTGTGTAAGATATGAAACCCTTAATTCTGCTCTTATCCACGCCACAAGCAATGACCCGGAACACCCGCCGGGGTGATCCTTGTCACGGCAGTTATTTGCTTTTTGAATCATAGGGTTACAGCCAGTGACGCTTCGCATAACAGACGCTTCGCGAAGCAAAGCGCTCACCATTGAGTCGGAACGACTCAAGCCGCCGTTGAAAAGCATACGCCTTCCGAGATTAGGAATACCTGATAATTGCTGCTAGACCGTAAAAGTCTTCCTGTTGAGGGAAGGCAAGGCGCGATCGCCAGATTGACCCCGATGGCTCCTCGGCGTACTGTGTTTTCCCAATTCAGCATCGGAGACCAGCTTGTTCTGTTCAGCCTGCGGAAACAGTGTGCCAGTCGGTGAGAGATTCTGCAGGGTATGCGGGAGCGATGTTTCTGCTGTCTCGGCGTCACCGCCTGCGGTTGGACTACCAGCCGAAGGCACGATTTTTCCAGCGCAGACCAGCAGCATGGCGATTGCCAGTCTTTTTTGCGGCCTTTTCTTGTTTGCGTTTCCATTGTCAATCTTGGCGATCATATTCGGCCATCTCTCGGTCTCGGAGATCCGCAAGAGCGCAGGCCGCTTGAAAGGCGAAGGCATCGCGATCACAGGACTAGTCTTAGGCTACGTCGGATTGGCGATTATTCCGGTCATCCTAATCTGTGCCGCGATTGCGCTTCCCAATATCCTGCGCGCACGCATGGCAGCGAATGAATCATCGGCAATCTTTTCGGTTCGGCAACTCGTCTCAGCTGAGACCAGTTACTCTGCATCGCATCCCGATGCCGGCTACACTTGCAGGCTGTCCGATCTGGTTGCAGCCGGATCGATCGACACGCAATTGTCAAGTGGCCAAAAGAACGGATACGTATTTGAGTTGTCAGGCTGCCGCGCAGACCCCGCAGGCGGCGCTAACGTGCACTACTTGGTGTTGGCCTACCCTATCGTTCGCGACCGCACTGGCAGCGAATCGTTTTGCTCCGACGAAACTGGTCTCGTCAAGACTGACGTGACGGGCTCGCGCCGGCATTGCATGACTAACGGCTCAGCGTCGCGGTGAGAGAGGCAGAGACTCAGGCTCGTTGTTGCTTCTTCCGGCAGTCCTCGCAGACCCCATAGATCTGAAAGGTATGGCGGGTTGTGGTGTAGTTGTGGCGGCGTCCGATTTCCTGTTCCAGCAAATCCACTTCGCGGGAAAAGAATTCCACCGAACTGCCACACTCCGTGCAAACCATATGATGATGGCTGCGCCGGTTGTACTGGTGCTCGTAACGGGCAATGCCGTCGTGGAAGGCAACTTCGCTGGCCAGTCCGCACTCGGCTAGCAATTTCAGCGTCCGATACACCGTGGTATAGCCAATGCCGGCGTCTTTTTTCTGCACCAGGCGGTGCAGTTCGTCTGTGGAAAGATGGTCGCGGGTCTCCAGAAATGTGCGCAGAATCGTATCGCGCTGCGCCGTCTGCTTCAGGCCAACCCGCTTGAGGTGCTGATGCAGAATGCCCTGCGCTTCGCGTACCATCTCGCGCGAGATCGAAGGCTGGTCATCGATGCGTTTCTGCAGCATGAAGGCTCAGGATAGCATCCGTACATCTTGCAGATAAAATTCATTTTGAACGGCGAGTTCCCGAGCGAAAGACGGCCTGATTTGTGCCGCATGCCCATCTCCCCCTAGAATCAAGTTGCTCATGAGCACCTTCACCGCAACTGGCGCCCCTGCGTCCCGGCGTTCGCCCGGACTGCGCATTTTCATCTGGCTGCTCGCGATCCTGGTGCTGGCGGCCGCAGCCGTGGTCGCCTACGCCTATTTTGTGGCTCGCTCTGCCCTGCCCCAGCTCGATGGGAATCTCCCTGTAAGGGGCTTATCCGCACCAGTGAAGGTAACGCGCGACGCCCACGGCGTTCCTGCCATCGAGGCGGCGAGCTTGGAGGACTTGTTTTTCGCGCAAGGCTACGTCACGGCGCAAGATCGCCTTTGGCAGATGGACGTGATGCGCCGCTTCGCCGCGGGAGAACTATCCGAGATTTTGGGCGAAGACACGCTCAAAATCGACCGCGAACAGCGCATTCTTGGATTGCGGGCGGCGGCGAAGAAGTCTCTCGCCATGGCTACCCCGCGCGACCGTTCTTACTTTGACGCCTACGCACGCGGCGTGAATGCATTCATCGAAGCCCACGAAAAATCCCTTCCCATCGAATTCCGCATTCTGAAGTACAAGCCGAAGCCGTGGCAAGCGGAGGACTCCATCGTCATTGCAAACCAGATGGTGAAGGACCTCAACTTCTATACATTCAAAGATTCGCTCACGCGGGAGAAGATATTGGCAAAGCTGGGTCCTGAGCTGACTGCCGATTTATATGTAAACCGCTCCTGGCACGATCGTCCGCCCACCGTGATGCGCGAGGACATCAACGAGAATCAGCAGAATCAGGGCGACTCTAATGATGACGATGACGACGACGATGACGAATCGGGCCCTGATAATGCCGTGACCCAACGCAGCGGTGCGCTCGAAATTTGGGCGCAGCACGCTCCCGAAGCCGTGAACGGATCGAATGACTGGGTAGTCTCCGGAGCGCATACGGTAACGGGGAAGCCGCTGCTCTCGAACGACATGCATCTCGGCCACCAAATGCCTAACCTCTGGTACGAAGCGCATCTGAAGTCCGGAGCCCTCGATGTCGCCGGCGTAACGCTGCCGGGGATGCCCTACGTGATTGTCGGCCACAACCAGCGCATCGCCTGGGGATTCACCAACGTCGGCCCCACCGTCACCGACGCCTTCATCGAGACCTTCAACGCGCAGGGCGCATACCAGGCGCCGCAAGGCTGGCAGCAACCCGAGCACCGCGAAGAGGTGATTCACGTCAAAGGAAGTTCCGATATCACGGTTGATGTGAAGATCACACGGCACGGGCCAATCATCAGCGAACTGATCCCCGGCGAGACTCGGCAGGTAGCACTGCGCTGGACGCTCTACGATGGCCTTCACATGCCATTTTTTGATGTTGATACGGCGCAGAACTGGGAGGATTTTCGCAAGGCGTTTTCGCAGCTCGACGCGCCGGGACAGAATGTCGTCTATGCCGATGTCGACGGGAACATCGGTTACCAGACCACCGGGCACGTTCCAATCCGCGCCTCCGGCGATGGTAGCCTCCCGGTCAGCGGCGCCGACAACGCCCACGAGTGGACCAGCTACATTCCCTTCGACAAGCTGCCGAATGTTTACAATCCTCCCTCGGGCGTAATTGCAACCGCAAACGGCCGTATCACGCCGGATGGATATCCCTATTCCATCAGCGTGGAATGGGAAGCGCCGTGGCGCACCGCCAGGATTTATCACGTGCTGGAATCTGGAAGGAAGTTCGCGCCCTCCGACATGCTCGCGCTGGAAAACGACGTTCAGTCGGAAAATGATCTGTTTGCCGCGGAACGCTTCGTGTATGCCGTTGACCATGCCACCAAGCCCTCGCCGCGGGCCAAGCAAGCTGCTGACCTGATGCGTAACTGGGACGGCCGCATGCTGGCCTCTGCCGCCGCTCCGACCATTGCTGTGCGCTCTGCAGAGCAACTGACGCGCTTGTTGCTAGAACCCCGCCTTGGAAGCGCACCAGAGGATCCAAAACAGCAAAAGGAAACCTTAAGCTGGAAGAGCTACGCCTGGGAGATGCGGACCGTGTGGTTGCAGAATGTCATGCTCCACCAACCCAAGCGCTGGCTACCGGAAAAATATCCGAACTACGAAGAACTGCTGACGGCCGCTGTAGAAGCTGCGGTAAACAAACCAGATGCCCCAAAGGATCTCTCATTGTGGCATTGGGGCGCGGTCAACGCGGTTGAAATTGAGCACCCGATTCTGAGCAAAATCCCTCTGCTGCAGCGCTGGGCAGCGCCGGGCGTAAAGGAGCAATCGGGCAGCGGCTACACGGTCAAGGCTGCCACTCGCCATCACGGGCCCTCTGAACGTTTTACCGCGAACCTAGCAGACCTCGATCAATCCACTTTGAACACGGTAACCGGCCAGGGCGGCAATTTCCTGAGTCCCTTCTACATGGATCAGTGGAACGCCTGGTATGAAGGCTCGACGTTCCCGTTACCTTTCACGACGCAAGCGGTGGAGAGCTCCGGCGTACACCGCTTGACTCTGCACCCTGCCAAATAATCCGGCTGCGCGTTAGAAAAAGTCGATAGCTTTCACGTCGGTGATGTAGCCGGGGATGATGATCGTCCCGGTCTCAATGTATTGGTTGGGAGGAAGCAGAGCATCGGTGAATAAATCGTAGACACGCAGGTTGCCGCCCTCGGCAACGTACTCCACGTAGCGGCTGTTAAAGCTCTGGAAGCCAGTCACGTCGCCATTGTCCGGAGGAATCACCACGCTCGCGTTCGTCGTGTTGTAAATCGAGAGACAACCGCGTACCTCGCCGGCGACATTATTGACATTTCCAATGTTGGTGCAGTTCATCGAGCCAATGAAAAGCTGGCCGCCGTTGCCCATGTCGATACGGTCGTGGTAGCCATCGGTGATTACCGCACTGCCAGTCACGGTCATCGAATTGAGGTTCACCAGATCGAGACGTCCGCAAACGGTGGCAGCCGTGGTCTCGCCGGTGCACGCGGAATTGGTTGGTGAGTTGCCGGCCACGTAAAGGGTTGACCCGCTCAGGAACGCGATCGTTGCGCCATCCACATTGACCGAAGCTCCTGGTGTCGGCGGAGTGGTGGTCATGTCCAGAATCTGCACGCTGGCTTGCGTGCCCCCACATTCGGCGCCACAATTCAACACGTAGGCAGTGCTCCCATCGCTGCTGAACACTGCATTCACCGGACGGCATCCCGTGCACAGCGGCACGGTGAGCGTGACCGGACTGGCGGTATTCAAGAGCGCCGGTGAAACCACCGTCACTGCATCTGAGTCGTTACTGAAAACCAGCAGCTGGGTTCCGCTGGGATTTGATACCACGGTCTGCGCGTTCGGCACACCGATGGTTGCCGTGATGCCGCCGGAGGTAAGATTCATCGCCACTACTGCGCCGGGCGATGTCCCGGTCAGCGGAGCTGAAGGCACAGCGGCGTAGCCCGCGTCGGGTTGCGGTACCACCATGCTCATCGTCGAGCCCGGAAGCTGGATGCCGCCGGTCAGCGTCTCCTTTGTGGTGTTCACGACCTCGACCTTGTCCGTCGCCGAATCAAAGGCCAGTAAGGTCGCTCGGTCCGCAGAAATGGCCATCAAGCCCGGCGAGGTACCGGCGCTGACCTCGCCTCTTCCCAGCGTATCGTATTGGCCGTCGATGATTACCAATCCTCCCGACGCGGTGGCGCTGGAGACGCTCTGTGAAGCGAGAACGCGTTCGGTCAAATTACTCGGAGGCTTGGACCCCGCCGTCGATGCGTTGCCGCAGGAGACAAGAGTAGAAGTGGCAACGGCGAGTACAACCAACAAAAGAGCGGATTTCTTCAAACGTCAGGCTCCTAACTACAGGAAAACCAGAGATTTAAGTGCGAAATAGCGGATTATAGCAGAGCCCCCATGCACCACACTTCATTCGACCCCACTCCGTTCGTACTCTTCGCTTCAGATGCAAGATTTTGTGTTCATCTTGTATGCTTTCAATATGGCGGAAGATATTCTTGCACGCATCAAACAATCCCCGGTTCTGTGCGATGGCGCGATGGGGACGCTGCTCTATTCCAAAGGCGTCTTTATCAACCGCTGCTATGACGAGCTCAATCTATCGCAACCTGACCTGATTCGTGCCATTCATCACGAATACCTGCAAGCTGGGGCTGAAATTATTGAAACTAATACTTTTGGCGCGAATTCCTTCCGGCTCGCACGGCATAGCCTGGCTGACAAAGTACGTGACATGAACCGGATGGGTGCAAAGCTGGCGCGCGAAGCCGCCAAGAGCTTCGATGTGTGGGTGGCGGGATCAGTTGGCCCATTAGGAACAAGAATTGAGCCCCTGGGAAAAACTTCGTTTGAAGAAGCCCGCCAGGCATTCCGCGAGCAAATCGCGGCCCTGGCGGAGGGTGGCGTTGACCTGCTGATCCTGGAAACTTTCGGATATCTCGAAGAACTTCATCAGGCTATGCTGGCCGCAAAAGATGTTGGAGCAAAATTGCCTCTCGTCGTGCAGGTGACGATCGATGAAGATGGCAACTGCCTCGACGGCTCCGACCCCGAAACATTCACGCCCCGCCTCGAAGAATGGGGAGCGGACGTGATCGGCTGCAACTGCAGCGTGGGTCCAGTGGCTATGCTCGACGCCATCGAGCGCGTCCGAGCCGCCACTTCCCTTCCGCTGGCCGCGCAACCCAATGCAGGCATACCGCGCTCGGTGGAGGGCAGAAATATCTACTTGTGCTCTCCGGAATACATGGCCAGTTATGCGCGCAAGTTTGTCGCAGCCGGAGTTCGCATCGTCGGAGGATGCTGCGGAACTACTCCCGACCACATTCGGGTGATGAAGTCCGCGCTGCGAGTCGGTGAGGCCAGGGGGAAGTCAAGTCCGGGTCATGCCGCGGGAGGCGCAGCTTCGCCGGTAGCGACACCGGCGCAATCTTTGGAGGAGCGATCCCTGTTAGGGGCCAAGCTTGCCCGCGGCGAGTTCGTAACCATGGTCGAGGTGGTTCCTCCGAAGGGCACGGACATCAGCAAGGAATTGGAGGGTTCACGTTTTCTCAAATCCGTGGGAGTCGACGCGGTGAACATTCCCGACAGCCCGCGGGCTTCGGCACGCATGAGCAATCAGGCGCTTTCATTGCTGGTACAGCGCGAGGCGGGAATCGACGCCATTCTGCACTACACCTGCCGCGACCGCAATGTGCTCTGCATCCAAAGTGATCTTCTGGGAGCGGCGGCGGTGGGCATCAAGAACCTGATCTGCATCACGGGAGACCCTCCAAAGATGGGCAACTATCCCGATGCGACGGCGGTCTTTGATGTCGATGCCATCGGCTTGGTAAACATCGTCCACAACCTGAACCGGGGCCTGGATCTCGGGGGAAACCCAATAGGAACCGGTACCGGATTTGTCATCGGCGTAGGCGCGAATCCCGGCCTCACCGATCTGGACGAAGAAATCCGCCGCTTTGAATACAAAGTAGCTGCCGGCGCTGAGTATGCCGTTACGCAGCCTGTATTCGATATTCGCCTCTTGGAAAACTTTCTGCGCCGCATCGAGCACTGTCGAATCCCGGTCATCGCCGGAATCTGGCCGCTGGTCAGCGTCCGCAACGCCGAGTTCATGAAAAACGAGCTGCGCGTTTCCGTGCCGGATTCCATCCTGGAACGCATGGCCAAGGCTCAAACCCCGGAGGGCGCAAGAGCCGAGGGTGTGGCTATTGCCCGGGAGATGCTGCTTGCTGTCCGCCATACCGTGCAAGGGGCGCAGATTAGCGCGCCCCAGGGGCGCTACAGTTCAGCAGTAGATGTTCTCGAAGCTCTCGGAACGAAAGCTCCGGCTTCGGCCTAGATTTCCCCAAATGGTTGCACGAAGGTCTATTTTCTCTAAATATTCACAATAAAAAACTGGACATCCGCAGCGATTCGGAGCATTACAATAGAGGTGGAGCGAAACCCCGTTGGCCAAGTTTGAAGAATGCCTCCAGCGACTGGAGAAAATTGTCCAGGAACTGGAAAAGGGAGATGTGCCTCTGGAGATGTCTCTCACCCTCTTTGAAGAGGGAATGAATCTTTCCTCCGCTTGCCGCAAAGAACTGGAGCAGGCGGAAGGCAAGGTCGAGATTTTGCTCAAGAAAAATGGGAAGCTCCAGGCCGAGCCGTTTGAGCCCTTGGCGGAGAAAGCGCCCGCCCGCAGGTAGGCAGGCGATCCGCATTCGGAGCTTGATTGTAAATGTCTGTGGAGTCGTGGTCTTAAACCCTTCCCCGCAGCCCTAGTCCGCCGTTTCTGACGGTGTTAAGTCAGGAGGATCTATGGGCTTTAATGTGGTAGTTCTGGAAAGCGATCCCAGGGTCGCGCAGTGTCTGGCGGGTAAACTCTCCTCCCATTTCCACGCTGTGCACCTGACGCACTCTGGCGACGAACTTCGCGAGCGCGTCGCCAAGAACCGTCCGGAAGTCGTTGTCCTCGATATGGAATATTCGCGTCTCACAGACGTACGCAGCCTGCACCATGATTTTCCGTCGCTTCCGATTGTGTGCACACATCGCATCCCGGACGAGCAGTTGTGGATCGACGCGCTGGAAGCTGGCGCTAGCGACGTGTGCGGTTCCGACGACGTTCAAAATGTGCTTACGTCGGTCTTGCGAAGCGTAGCGATCGCTCAGGCCGCGGCAGCATAAATCGACTGTATTGTTGAAATGAGGGCGCTTCACGGCGTCCTCGTTTTTCGTTTGGAATGAAACGCTCCGCCTAGCTTGCGCTTGCGGCAGCAGCTTTCCGTCGGCCGCCGGAATCCAATTTGAATTGGCTCACGATATTCTGCAGATCGAGAGCCATCCCGGAAAGATCGCTGCATGCCTTTGCCGTTTGCCCGGCGGCAACCGATGATTCCTGAGTGGCGCTCGAGATCTGGGCGACGCTGGCCTTGATCTGTTCAGTGGCGCTGGATTGCTCGGTGGCTGCGGTTGCAATTCGTGCAATCATGCCGCCCACATCGTCTGACATTTTGATAATCTCTTTGAGTGCTGCGCCCGAAGCCGACGTTTTCTTGACGCCGCTTTCCACTTCCCGGTTGCCCAATTCCATTGCTTCGACCGCGCTCTTGGTTTCGACCTGAATCGACTCGATCATCACAGCAATTTCTTTCGTGGCTTGGGCGGTCCGTTCTGCAAGCTTTCGAACTTCATCTGCCACTACGGCAAAGCCGCGGCCTTGCTCCCCAGCCCGTGCCGCCTCAATCGCGGCGTTCAGAGCCAGCAGGTTGGTCTGATCGGCAATGTCGTCGATCACAGCAACAATTCTGCCGATCTTCTCTGAACTCTTGCCCAGTTCGGTAATTCGCATTGCGACCTTGCACGTGGAATCGGCAATGCTACGCATGGTAGCCAGCGTCTCCTGCACAGTCTGACCACCCTGGCGGGCTGCTTGTGCAGCGTTGTGAGATGCATTCGCAGCCTTCAGCGAGTTCTCAGAGACCTCATGAACCGTGGCGGACATCTCCTGCATAGCGGTCGCAACCTGTGTGGTTTGATCTTTCTGCGTATCGGCTCCCTGCGCCTGCACCGTAGCCGACGAGGAGAGTTCCTCGCTGGCGCTGGCTACGTGAGCAGAATGGTCCATGATGGCCACGATCATGCGTTTCAAGCCGCCACTCATCCCGTTGATCGCAGCCGTCAGTTCCCCCAATTCGTCCCGGCTGGAAACCTTGAGGTCATCACGGGTCAAGTCACCGGCAGCAATGGCCTCCGCCTGATTCAGGACAGATCGGATCGCTCCCGCAATACTGTGGCTCAAGAAAATGGCCACGAAGATTCCCACGCCCAATCCCGCCAACGTAATCAGGCCCATCGTCAGGTTGAGGGAGCGGTTATCTGCATTCAGCTCTTCCCGGCTCTGGTCTACTGCTCTGTCAAACGATTCCGCCATCGTCCCAAGCGATTTCTTCAGCCCGATGTTGATCGGCGTTGCCCCCTCGGCTGAGTCGTTGCCCGCCTTGACTACAGCTCCGTGCTCACGCCCTGCGGCACGCTTGATCGCGGCCTCCTGAACCGCGCGAAGCAACGGAAGCTGCTTCTTCAATTCGTTTAACCGGTCTCGATTCTCCTGCTCCCACTTCGGAGCCAACTGGTCCATCCCCGCCATGTCCTTTTCAATATCGCTCCAGGTTCCATCGAACAACTTTTTCGTCTCCGCTAGCCGGGCCGGCTCCGTTCCAGCGAGAATGGCTTGGCGACCCTTGACCTGAGTCTGATTCAAATCCCGCTGCAGCCTGATCGCGCCTTTGAGTGACGGCACCCGTACCTCGAAAGCCGCGTCCTGGCTGCGCATGATCTTGCCGGACTTCAGGTGGGCCACCGTGGCACTAAACACCATCAGGCTGAGGATCACTCCAAAACCCAGCCCCAGCTTCTTTCCGAGTGTCAGTTTCATATCTTCTCTCGTTGTCCTCTGCCACAAGTCGCCTTGCGGAACTCCTCACTCAGTCTCGCGATCGTGGTGATAAGTTTATCGGCGAGTTTTATCGGAATCTTTAGAGCTGGCAGTCGCACCTCTTTTCCCCTCCCGTCAGGATGCTCCGCGTACCTGCGCCTTGCTATACTCACTGCTCAATGCTGCAAGAAACTCTCGAGCAAGGACAGGCGCGAACCGACGCGGCGCTGGATCGACTGATTCCACTGGAAACCCAGGATCCCATTTCCATTCACAAGGCCATGCGCCACAGTGTTTTTGCCGGCGGCAAGCGGCTGCGGCCGGTGCTCTGCATGGAGGCTGGCCGTATGATTACAGGATCATTGCCGCCGAAAATAGAAGAGCTGGGTGCGGCGCTCGAAATGCTACACACTTATTCGCTGATCCACGACGATCTTCCTGCGCTCGACAACGACGATCTTCGCCGCGGTCGTCCTACGTGCCACAAAGTGTTCGGCGATGCCATCGCCATCCTCGCCGGCGATGCGCTGCAGACCCAGGCCTATGAAGTTCTGGCGCGCCTGCAATGCCCCGCCGAAGCGAGAGTGCGGATTATCGAAGAAATCGCGCGCGCTACCGGCACGCTCAAAGGCATGATTGGCGGCCAGGTCGTGGATCTGGAGGCCGAGCATACCCGGCCCACCGCCGAAATGCTGGAGTATATCCACCGCGCCAAGACCGCTGCGCTGATTTCAGCCAGCCTGGTAAGCGGGGGGCTTTATGCCGGAGCAAAAAACAATGAAGTCGAGAAGCTGCGCGCATTTGGTCAGTCGATTGGTCTGGCGTTTCAGATCGTCGATGACGTCTTGGACGTGACCCAAAGCTCCGAACAGCTCGGCAAAACTGCCGGCAAAGATACAGCCGCTCAGAAAGTGACGTACCCGGCGCTATTTGGAATCGAAGAATCCTTGCACCGGGCGGATGCGCTAGTGAACGCAGCGTTTGCGGAGTTGGACAGCTTCGGGGAACGAGCCGACACGCTGAAGGAACTGGCGCGTTATTTAGTGGAACGGAAGAAGTAGCAGCAGCACCTGCTCTGCGGGAGCACGCAAATCTCGACTAACATGTCCGTATCGACTCTCGACATCCTGGCCATCGCCGCGCACCGTGATGACGTGGAGCAGACCTGCGGCGGGACGCTGTTGAAAGCCGCGCAACGCGGCCAGCGCACCGGCATCCTCGATCTGACGCAAGGTGAAATGGGTACCCGCGGCACAGCTGAGGATCGGGCGCAGGAAGCCGCGGATGCGGCGACGATTCTTGGCGTAGGGTGGCGCCGCGCACTCGATATTCCCGATGGCCGCGTCGAAAATACCTGGGAAAATCGCTTGAAAGTTGCGGGCGTGATCCGCGAGACTCGCCCGCGCGTAGTGATTCTGCCTTACTGGAAGGGACGCCATCCCGATCACTACACCTGCTCCGTGCTCGGATATGAAGCGTGCTTTCTCGCCGGAC
Source organism: Candidatus Sulfotelmatobacter sp. (assembly GCA_035272245.1). GTDB lineage: Bacteria > Acidobacteriota > Terriglobia > Terriglobales > Acidobacteriaceae > Sulfotelmatobacter. The sequence goes on from DATEQW010000152.1 coordinate 12,011, forward strand.
TGGCGAAGCTACCTCTCGGCTCTCAGCCGTTCACCCCCCATCGTCCGTTCAAAATAATCTACGCCACGCTTTACTACGACGTACGCCCCACCTTCGTGGTCGATATCAGCCAGCAGTTCGAGCAGAAGTTCGCTTCCATCCTGGCGTACAAGTCGCAGTTCAGCGATCAGGAGGCTGGCAAAGACCTCTTTCCTGCGCACGACGAAATCCATGCGCGCGTGGAATCGATGGCGCGCTACTACGGTGCCCTCGGCGGCGTCACATACGCAGAGCCGTTTCTGCAGAAGGAGGTCAGCCTGGTCGACGACCTTCTTGCGATTCCCGTCAAGTCGATCTGATCGATTCTCCGTTATGATTGCGATTTGCGCTTTCGGCATGCGCGCCTCAGCCTTTCGAAGCGTTCTGCATTAGCTTCTTCTTTCGATTCACCAAACTTGCTGCACAACGAGTAGGTCTCAGCGAGCAGGGCGTTGCTTTGCACGGCTTCCTCGACGAGCGGGAAGAAGTGGTTGAAATGGTGTTGGAGCAGGTGTTCCAGTAGCACCGTTGCCACGGCGGCGCGCAGATCCTCGTCGGTACTGCTGCCCCATCGAACGATGAATGGCCAGATGGCATCAGGGTCATTCTGAATGAAGTCCGCAATCGAGATCATGGCTTGCCATCTCGGATCCTCCTCACCTTCGGTGGCGGCGTGCCCGGGCAGAATGCGTTCAGCGCTTGCAATGGCGTCCCAGACATTCATAACTGTCAAGCTAGTCGGTGGGTCGACGAATCAGTTTCACTACGGATAGCATGGCCCTCCCTATTTTCTCCACGCCACCGCCAGCCCGTCTCGGATCGGCAAGATTGTCGTGAAGAAATCGCTGGAGTTGTACAGCTCTCGATTGAACTCCAGGATTGCCTTGGTCTGCGCCTGCTTCGGATTTTTCTCGGCGACCCGGCCGCTCCACAAAACGTTGTCGGTGATAAACAATCCTCCCTTGCGCAGCCGCGACGAAACCATTCTCAGCACGCGCGGATAATCCTCTTTATCCACATCGTTGAAAATGATGTCGAACTCCTGTTTCTGTTCGGAGAGCACTTCCAGCGCATCTCCGGTATGCAGCGCAATGCGGTTGGAAACGCCAGCCCGGTCGAAGTAACCGCGCGCCCGCTCGGCATTCTTAGCATCACCGTCGGTGTAGATCACGCGGCCTTTTTCTCCCACTGCCTGCGCCCACCAAATTGTCGAGTATCCGATCGCAGATCCGAGCTCGAAAACCGTTTTGGCATTGATCATCAAGGCAAGCTGCTGCAGCACGCGCGCCACGGCCGGACCAACGATAGGCACGTTATGCTTGCTGGCGTACTCTTCCATCTCCTCCAGCACTGGGTCGCGCTTGGGCAGCATCGAGTAGAGATAATCGTCGACCGGGCCGGTAGTGGTGAAGTTGTAGTGCCGCCAGCTGGGTTTACTTTCTTTCTTCATTTTATTTGCAGGCAATTTATGACCTCGGGGGTTCGTGATTAGGTGATCCGTTACCAGTTTTTCAATCGTGGAGGGAGATGCCTGGCTTCATTGTCAAAATCTCAACGCCGGTCACCAGCTTCCTTAATTCCCCGGGACTTCCAGTCAGCACCGGAAATGTGCCGAAGTGCATGGGGATGACGGTTTTTGGTTTGAGCAGGTTGCAGGCGTAAGCGGCCTCGCGCGGTCCCATGGTGAAGTGATCCCCGATGGGCAGCATCACAATCTCAGGCGCGTAGAGCTCGCGAATGATCGCCATGTCTCCGAAGACGTTCGTGTCGCCAGCGTGATAAATCTTAACGCCGTTCTCGAACTCGATCACGTACCCGCAAGCTTCGCCGCCATAAATAATCTGGTCGCCATCCTGGATACCGCAGGAGTGGTCCGCGTGCACCATGGTGACCCTAATATCGCCAATCTTTTGCGTACCACCCTTGTTCATCATGGCGGTTTTTTTAGCGCCCTTCTTCTCCAGCCACCCGCACATCTCCGGGATGCCCACAACCTGCGGATTGTGTTCCCTGATAACCTCCACGGCATCGCCAATGTGGTCGCCATGCCCGTGTGTGACCAACAGCGTATCTACCTTTTTCACCTTCTTCTCGGACGGAGGACAAGCGGGATTATTCATGATCCAGGGATCGATAATGACGGTTTGCCCTCCCGGCGTTTCAATGCGAAATGTCGCGTGGCCCAGCCACGTAAGTTGAATGCCTTTCAAATTCATGGACGATAGCTCCCCCGCAGCCCTTATGCAATTTACTCGTCATACGCTCCGGCAATGGACTGCGGCCGAAATTAGTTTAATATGAAACGCCATGACTGAACTCAAGGTGCTAATTTCGCGGGAGCAGATCACAAAACGCGTCGCGGAACTGGGAGCAGACATCACCCGCGACTTCGCCGGCCAGCCGGTGATTCTCGTCGGCGTCTTGAAAGGCTCGGCAATTTTTTTGGCCGACTTGGCTCGACAGGTAAACCTGGATGCGACTTTTGATTTCGTCGGCGTCTCCAGTTACGGTAATCGCCCCAGTCCGACTCAGGAACTGAAGAGCGGTTGGGACTCCACAGGCGAGGTGAAGCTGACGAAGGATGTCGACCAATCCATGAAAGACAAGAACGTGATTGTGGTGGAGGATATTCTGGACACAGGATTGACGCTGACCGTCCTGAAGAAGCTATTGCTGGCGCACCAGCCTCGATCGCTGAAGATCGCCGCTTTGCTCGATAAGCCCTCCCGGCGCAAGCTTCCGCTCCAGGGCGACTACGTCGGCTTCACCATTCCGGACGAGTTCGTGGTGGGCTATGGCCTCGATTACGCCGAACGCTACCGGAATCTGGCCGATATATGCGTCGTGCCGCGGGAGTGAAGACCAATCCCGCATCGCTAGCAACAAATCCTGGATACCCAGTACTCAAAGAAACGGCTGCTATCATAGAAAAAACATGGGATCTCCTCTGAGCAAGCCTGTAGATCATTTACCTGTTGAGCCACTATTGCTGGAAGTCGCGGATGTTCTGGCAACCTCGCTCGACCTCGATACCACGCTCCGCCGCGTTGCCGAGGTGGTGCGCAAGGTCATCGACTATGAAATCTTCGCGATTCTTCTGCTGAACGAGAAGACGCAGGAATTGCGCTTTCGCTTCCAGGTAGGTTATCCGCCCGAGTTTGCCGAGCGGGCTCGCGTCAAGGTGGGCGAAGGAGTCACCGGGCAGGCGGCGCAGTTGCGGCAAGCCGTTCTGGTGGATGACGTCACCAAGGATCCAAGCTATATCGCCGCCATACCCAACGTGCGTTCGGAATTAGCCGTGCCGCTCATCACCAAGAATCGAGTGATTGGCGTCATCGATCTGGAGGCGCAGAAGCCCGGCTATTTCAACGAAGAGCACAGCCGCCTGCTGACTCTGGTTGCGTCTAGAATCGCGGGCGGCATCGAGAATGCCCAGCTCTACACTCGCACCACGCGACAAGCCCGCATTCTGTTATTGCTCAATGAAATTGCCCGGGAGTTATCCTCTATCCTGAATGTGGATGAACTACTCAGCCGCGTCGCGGAGTTGCTGAGAAGGTTGATTGACTACCAGATGTTCAGCATTCTGTTGCTGGATTCCACCGGCGAGAAGCTGCAACATCGTTTCTCGCTGCGCTTCCATGAGAGCATCCATTTGAAGCATGAAGTGCCGCTAGGGCGCGGCCTCGTGGGGCAGGCAGCCGAAACCAAGCAAGCGATTCTGGTGCCCGACGTGAGCAAGGATCCCCGCTACATCGAGGCCAATCCGGAAACACGCTCGGAGCTGGCAGTACCATTGATCTACAAAGACAAAGTGATCGGAGTGCTCGATTTGGAGCATACACGCCGGGGTTTTTTTACCGACGATCACCGCCGCACCATGATGACACTGGCGGCCCAGGTAGCCATTGCCATCGAAAACGCGCGCCTCTACGAGGAGATTGCGCGCCAGGAACGCCGCCTGGAGCGGGATTTGGCGCTGGCGCGAGAATTGCAGATGCGCTTGTTGCCGCAGACTCTTCCCAAGCTCGCGAATCTGGAATTGGCCGCTAAATTTGTTCCCGCTCGCGCCATCGGTGGCGACCTTTACGACTTCATTCCCTATTCGCTTTCGCGCCTCGGCATCGTAATCGGCGATGTGAGCGGCAAGGGAGCGCCCGCTGCTATTTATGCTGCCCTGGTGAGCGGAATCCTCCGCTCGCACGCCCCCATTGAACCAGGCCCCTCAGAGATGCTCCGGGCGGTGAACCTCTCCCTAGCCGAGCGCCGCATTGAAGCACAATTCGTCTCCCTCATCTATGCCGTGTGGGACGATCAACACCGGACGCTCTTGGTCGCCAACTCCGGCTTGCCGCGCCCAATCCACGTGCGTGCCGGGAAAAACCATGTGATCGAAGCGACCGGGTTACCGCTAGGACTTTTCGACGACGCGAATTACGACGAATTCCGCTTCAAAATGAAGCCCGGCGATGTATTCGTCTTTTTTAGCGATGGCATTCTTGATGCGCGCAACCGTAACGGCGAAATGTTTGGCCGGGGACGGGTAGAAAAACTCATCGCGGAGTGCGGAGGGAGCTCGGCGGATTGCGTGGTCGATATTTTGTTCAAAGCCGTGGCCGAGCACTCTGCCGGCGTCGAGACCTTTGATGACCAAACGGTAGTTGCAATCAAAGTGAAGGACGCTCCGCCTTCCAGTTCCTCGAAACGAAAATGAACCGGCGTAACCGAGCATCTGATAGCGAGCGGCCCGGTTTCGTTTTTCGCAAGCACCAGCAACGATCGCGCGGTAACGCAGTACTTGCCCTGCACTGCGAGGATATGCCTCTGGCAAAGCTCGCGAAGCGCTGGGGAACGCCTCTCTATGTTTATTCTGCGACCGCTATCCTCGAGCGTCTGGCGGCTTTCGAAAAAGCGTTCCGCGATTTCCCCCACACAATTTGCTACTCCGTAAAATCAAATTCCAACCTGAGTATCCTGCGCCTGCTCGCCCGTAAAGGCTGCGGCTTCGACGTGGTTTCTGGTGGAGAACTGGAACGGGTACAAGTTGTCAATCGGCGGGCAGCAAGGAGAGTCGTTTTCTCCGGAGTTGGAAAATCTCTCAAAGAATTGACCGCAGCCTTGGAGGCCGGCATCCTTCTCTTCAATGTCGAGAGTGAATCGGAGTTGCGGGCACTGGCGAAATGTGCAGCCCGCCGCCGGACGGTCGCCCAAGTAGCTCTACGCGTGAATCCGGATGTGGCCGCCGACACCCATCCTTACATTTCGACCGGATTGCACAAGCACAAATTCGGCGTGCCCATCGGCAGCGCACGCGAGCTTTACGCCGAAGCCTCTGAGGCAAAGTATCTGAAGGTTGCCGGCGTGAGTGTTCATATTGGCTCCCAGATTACCGACGTTGCTCCTTTTGGCGAGGCCGTCGATCGTGTGGCCGATCTGGTTCGGGAGTTGCGCGCCGATGGCCATTCCATCGACTTCGTCGACATCGGCGGCGGCCTCGGCATTGAATATCACGAGCCCGGCTTGGAGTTTTCGCATTGCGTTGCGCGGTATGCGCGGGCTGTGACCAGTCCATTGCGCGGACTGAACGTCCATTTGCTGCTCGAGCCCGGACGCTCAATCATCGGTCCGGCGGGGATTCTGCTTACATCAGTTCTTTACAGAAAAGAGAACGACGGCAAACATTTTCTGGTGGTGGATGCTGCCATGAATGATCTGATTCGCCCCGCGCTCTATGGCGCGTATCACGAGATCGTTCCCGTTATCCGGAACATGAAGTCTTCTGCAAAGAATGAAACTATCGATGTAGTCGGTCCCGTGTGCGAATCGGGAGACTTCTTCGCTCGCGATCGCGAGTTGCCGCACACGGAAGAAAGCAGCTTGCTTGCGATTCTCGATACCGGCGCCTACGGAATGGCGCTCGCATCAAACTACAACTCGCGTCCGCGCCCTGCCGAAATCCTGGTTCGCGGAAAATCTGCCAAGATCATTCGCCGTAGGGAAAAAGTGCGCGACCTGTACGCGGCCGAATTGTAACTGCGAACCACTCGCGACTTAGCCCTATCTTTCTCCCCACTTCAACTTCGTCCGCAACACATGGAAGAAATCATGGTCGGTGCGAAACAGGCTGACTCTGTGCTCGGATCGCCGGCACCGAACTCTATCACCGTCGCACAAATCAAGCCCCGGCTGCCCGTCCAGACTGAGATACGCCACTTCTTCGTCGCTACGCAACAGAATTTCAACCACAGCCGAATCCGGCACAACGAGTGGCCGGTGCGTAAGCGAATGTGGGGCCACCGGGGTGATCACGAAAGCATTAACCGTCGGCATCAATACCGGGCCCCCGGCGGAGAGTGAGTACGCAGTCGACCCCGTAGGCGTCGCGACAATCATTCCGTCTGCCCGGTAGCTCGAGACGAAGACCGAGTCGACGAAGAGATCGTAATTATTCAGACGAGCCAAAGCGGTCTTGTTGACTACCGCGTCGTTGAAAACCAGATAGCTTCCCAGTATCTGTTCACCGCGCAGCAAGTCGCACTGCATCAGCGAACGCTGCTCTACGGCAGCGCGCCCTTGCGCAATCTTATCGAGCATGGGAAAAAGCGAAGAGAGCGGAACGTCGGTAAGGAAGCCCAGTGAACCCAGATTCACCCCGAGCAGCGGTACATCAATGGGAGCGGTCGCCCGGGCCGCGGAGAGTAAAGTACCATCCCCCCCCAGCACGACGACGAGATCCAGGGGCCGCGATGACATTTGTGAGCGCGCCACTTCCTCTTCGCCGTTGGAATACCTGGCAGTCTCCGGATCAACGATCACGCTGTAGCCGTGAGCATGCAGCCACGCCAGCAGCTTTGGGACAGTATCAGCCACCTCGGTCCGCGCCGGACGAGAGATGATGGCCGCTACCTTGGATTGGGTAGATGAGGGCGAGATTGCCATGATGAAAGAGCGAAAGAAAGATTGTACAGAATCCGGCTGAAAATCTTTAACCGAGCGTCTCGAGGATTAGAAGACTCCCCGCAGCAGGAATTCGCGATTCCCTTCTGCGCCTAGGATCGGCGAATCGATCACCTCCAGGCCTGAGCAGCCAAGACCCTCCAGCATTCTTTTAACTTTTTCTACGGAACCAAGTTGCGCCGCCTCGTCGCGCACAATCCCTCCCTTCCCAACGAATTCCCTGCCCGCTTCGAATTGAGGTTTGACGAGAACGATTACCTGCCTGCCGTGACGCTCGCTGATAGAGCGGGGGAAGACCGCGGTCAGCACCGATGGCAGCGCCAAGGTCGCGGAAATAAACGCTACATCGACCGCGATCAAGTCCACCATTTCTCCGATACTTTCACTCGTCACGTAACGTGCATTCGTTTTTTCCAGCAGTCGAACCCGAGGATCCTGACGGAGTTTGAAATCCATCTGTCCGTAGCCGGTATCGATTGCGATCACGCGTGCGGCTCCGTGCTGCAACAGACAATCGGTGAATCCTCCGGTGGAAGCACCCACATCAAGACAAGTCTTGCCCTGGACCTCAATCTTCCAATGTTCGAGAGCGTGCTCCAGTTTCAGTCCACCGCGGCTCACGTACCTCAGGTCTTCACCGAGCAAACGCACAGCCGCGTCGACTGCAACCTGAGTGCCGGCTTTGTCGAACTTCTGCTCGTTGACTAACACTTTTCCCGCGATAATCAGCGCCTGAGCGCGATCCCGCGACGCAACGAGCCCACGATCGACCAGCAATTTGTCGAGCCTCAGCTTCACCATCGATCCATCCACAATGTCTGGAACGGCGTCGCGTAGCATGGTGCACTTACCACGAAAGTGCCAGCACTCGGTCCGGTGCAAAGTGCTGAACCATTTCTTGCTGAGTGACTTACAAAGATACGGCTGTGCTTTTCCACAGAATTTTCCACGGTTGTGTTGAAAACTTTTTCTTGAGATCGTCTCTGACAAAAATTAAGAGCCGCCCCACCGGGGCGGCTCTCACAACTCCTCGCGCACCAATCAGCCAGCAACTTCTTCCAGCAACTTTTGATCGATGTCAAAGTTGGAGTGCACGTTCTGTACGTCGTCCTGATCTTCCAGCGCTTCCATCAGCCGGATCATGGTGTTGGCCGCTTGGCCTTCCAGCTTGATGTAGTTCTGCGGAATCATTGCAACGCTCGACGACGCAGGTTCGATTCCCGCCTTCTTTACCGCTTCGAGCACTGCTTCGAAAGCCGAGGGTTCGGTCAGGATTTCCCAATTCTCGCCATCATCATTCAAATCTTCGCCGCCTGCCTCGAGGACAATGTTCATCAGGTCGTCCTCTTTCGCAGCGCTCTTGGGAATGATGATGTCACCCTTCTTATGGAACATCCATGAGACGGCGCCAGCCTCGGCCATGTTGCCGCCATTCTTACCAAAACAGTGGCGGATTTCACTCACGGTGCGGTTGCGGTTGTCGGTATTGATATCGAGCAGGATCGCCACACCACCCGGACCATAGCCTTCGAGAGAAAATTCTTCGTAAGTAGCGCCCGGCAGTTCGCCGGTACCACGCTGAATCGCCCGCTTGATATTATCGGCCGGCATGTTCTCCGATTTTGCCGCAAGAATGGCGCCGCGCAGCCGGGGATTGGAATCAGGATCGCCGCCGCCATTCTTCGCGGCGATGCTGATTTCCTTAATGAGACGGGTAAAAATCTTGCCGCGCTTGGCGTCGAGCGCGCCCTTCTTATGCTTGATTGTGGCCCATTTTGAATGGCCAGACATGGCTAGACCTCGTATCTAATGATCTTGATTGGCGCGGGATTCGCCCGTAGATGGAATCACAGGCTGCCTCGATAAATCTGCAGCCGAACCGGAATTATACCACGACCCGTTTCTCCGGCCGCCGCACTACCTCCGATAATAAACACCACGGCGAACCAGAGCAAGCACTCGCCCGATACGTCACTCACGAACGGGTCATTGACTGCAATGAATATGCACCCTAACATGCCTGCGGGGCGTGTTCTGCACATGATTGGCCGAGTTATAGGTCATTACCGGGTTATTGAAAAAATTGGCGCGGGAGCCATGGGCGAGGTCTACCGGGCACGGGACCAAAGGCTAGGCCGCGACGTCGCTCTGAAGCTAATCCGGCAGAGTTCGAGCGGCAATGCCGATCATCTCCGGCGCTTCGAGTTGGAAGCCCGCGCCGCTGCCGCACTCAATCATCCCAATATTGTCGCTGTCTATGACGTCGGCCTCGACGAGGGATGTCCTTATATCGTTTGCGAGTTGCTGGAAGGTAAAACTCTGCGGCAGCGGCTCTCGGAAGGTCCGTTGCCCGCCCGGCAAGCCATCGACTTTTCCCTCCAGATCGTACAAGGCCTGATCGCGGCTCACGATCGTCGCATCATTCATCGCGACCTGAAGCCAGAAAATCTGTTCGTAACTACCGATGGCCGGATAAAAATTCTTGATTTCGGAGTGGCCAAGCTGCAATCCGCGCCCGAGGAATCCGGCCGAACTCCAGAGAACCTTACCACGGTGACGAAAAGCGGCGCCGTCATCGGCACCGTCGCCTATATGTCGCCGGAACAACTGCGAGCCAAGGGGATCGATCATCGCAGCGATATCTTCAGCGTGGGAGCGATTCTTTACGAGATGCTCACCGGTCGACGAGCATTTCGCGGCGAAACCGAGGTCGACACGATCACGGCTATACTGCGCGAGGATCCGCCCGAGATCGACCTGAGCCAGCCAGGTGTTCCCGTGCCGGTCCAACAGATCGTCCGCCATTGCCTGGAGAAAGAACCAGAAAAGCGCTTTCAATCGGCTCGCGATTTAGGCTTCGCCCTGGAAACTTTGGCGATCGCTTCCGGCGGACGAGTAGCCAGTTCAAGACCTCCAAAGTTGCAGACAAAGATACTCCCTTGGGCAATCGCAGGAGCGCTTCTCATTGCGACGCTGTTGATTGCCACTCGCCAAACACCGCCGGGCACTTCGTCTCTTGCATACCGGCGCCTGACCTTTGACCAGGGCACACTCTATTCGGCCCGCTTTGCGCCCGACTATCGCTCGGTAGTGTACGGCGCCGCCTGGAACGGCAAACCGCTTCAACTCTTTTCCACCGTAGGCGATTCCCTCTTAAGCCAGCCACTTAATCTTGCCGATGCAAACTTGCTGGCGATTTCCAAGACCGGCGAGTTAGCGCTTCTGCTTCATGGCGCTCACATGGCGCACCTTGAAATTGAACGCGGCACGTTGGCGCGCGCGCCTCTCGCCGGCGGTTCTCCTCGGGAACTTCTTGAGGATGTCCGCTGGGCCGACTGGGGGCCGGATGGTCAGTTGGCCGTTGTCCACCGCGCCAACGGACGTGATCAAGTTGAGTATCCTTTGGGCCACGTCTTGTATCAGGGCAACGGCTGGATCAGTCACATCCGTCTTTCTCCGCAGGCCGACAAAATCGCTTTCATCAACCATCCGTCGATGTGGGACGATCGCGGATCTGTTTTCCTCATGGACCTTGCGGGGAAAGCCAAGAGGCTCACTGATGAATGGGACTCTGCCGACGGGCTGGCATGGAATTCCGGCGGAAAGGAAATCTGGTTTACGGCCGCCGAAAATGGGTATACCCGCGCCTTGTTCGCGGTAGGCACCTCGGGCAAAGTTCGAACCGTTCTCAAGATTCCAGCGGGAATGACCCTGCAGGATGCCGCACCCGACGGCCGCGTAATGGTAAGTCTGGATGCAGAACGGGTCGCTATGGCCACTTCCCCGGCCAAAGGGGAACCCATCAACCTTTCCTGGCATGACTGGGATGTTGCGAAAGATATCTCGAGTGACGGACAGTCCATCTTGTTCGAGGACGCGAGCGAGGCCGCGCCTCCCAGCTATTCTGTCGCCATTCGTAAAATCGACACACCGCCGACACTGCTGGGTGATGGGAGTGCCGGTGGCCTTTCCCCGGATGGAAAATGGGCGATTTCAATTCTTGTCGGTAGTCCAGGCCGAGTCACCCTGTACCCCATCGGCGCCGGTCAACCCCATACCATTTCGATCACGGGACTGGAGCGCATCCACAATGGCTCTTCTCATTTCCTTGCGGATGGGAAGCGAATCACCATCAATGGCAATGAACCGGGTCATGCAGTGCGCTGCTACTTCGTCGATCTGGACACCGGAAAACTAACGCCGGTGACGCCGGAAGGAATTACGGGAGGATTAGTCTCTCCCGACGGCCAATCCATCATTGCTAACAACGGTCCAACCGCCGCGGTGTACCCCGTTGCTGGTGGCCCTCCGCGTCCCATCCCCGGTCTCGAACCAGGTTTCGTTCCGATCCAATGGTCGGAGGATATTTCGGCTATTTACGGATATCGACCCGGTCAGGTCCCTACAGGGGTTTACAAAGTCAACTTAGTCACCGGCGAAGAGACTCTCGTCCAGGACTTGCAGCCCAAATCGCCTGTCGGCATCGTTTACATCGCTCCCGTAGTCGTGAATCGCGACGCTTCACGCTTCGCCTACAGCTACTACCAAGTCTTCTCTGTTCTGTACGTGATTTCCGGATTGCACTGAGCCCGCAGCTTTTCTAGTCGAGTGATCCCGAAAAATCCGCCCCAACGTAATGGAAGAAAATGGAGGTCGACGTGTATCCCTCGCCAAGCGCGTCTCGATAGTGTGGAACCTTCGTCCCTCGGTAAAACAAGCCATCTCCCAGCGCCTGATAAACCGTAGCGCTACCTTCGGAGGTATCAAGACGAATCGGCCACGAAGTTGCCAGCTCAGGTTCGGGAGAAAAATCCACGCATAATGTAACGCTGAACTCGCACTGCTGGCGGTCCGTGTGCTTTTTCAGCTCGGCACCGCTCAAGTAGGACGCCAGATAAACATACGAAGGCTTGACCGGCTCTCCCACGATGGCGCTCACCGCCTTCGTGATCTGGAAGTGAAAGTAGCGGGCCACCGGTTCATTGTGAGCCACGTAGCGTCGGGGACTCTGATCGTCCCCCAGCCGGATCGCCCCCCTGCGAATTGCATGCCGGTAGTAACGGCGCAAAGCAGCTAGGTTAAAAGGATGAATCAGGTTGCGCAGTGGTACATAGTTCCGCTCTCGAAATGCCAACGCACCTCTGCTTACAATTTTCGCCCACTCCGCTGCGCGGCGCTCGGCATGATCGGCTGAAGTGAGGATGCCGGCCTGCGCCAGCAAGAGTCTCACTTCGCCAGGAAGAGAAAGTGCGGATTCCCCCGCGCGGAGCCGCGAAACTGCAGCGTCGAGTCGCGATCCCAGCCAGAACGGATGCAGCGTGCCGGTAGCCGCGTCACGCACCCAAGCGACTGTGCCCTGCAAATAGAAACCTTCGAGCAACTCGCGATGCGCTTGTAGTTCCTCGGGAACTTCTCCCGCCGGCAAGATCACACACGCAGGGTTAAGAAATAACTCTCGGGCCTTGTCTTTCTGCGAATCTTGCCCGTAGAGAAGCCATCGCGGAATCAGATGCAGTGGCAACTCGTCCAGCAGACAATGAAACTGATGTGGCGGCAGCATCGCGGTCTGTCGTTGCCGCGATGCCGCCCCCATGAGGCTTGCGATCCACTCAAGCCATGCCGTTTCTTTTACTGGTGCAGCCATCCGTTCACCGTGAACCGACTGTCGGCGAAGGCCCGCGAGCGGCATTGCACCGGCGTAATTTCGTGCAGTATCGAGCACGGAAAAAAGACGATCTGGTTCTGCTGCGGCACAATGGTCTCGTAGCTCCCCGTGCCCAGCGGGTAGTCGCCCTTTTTCCGTGAATCATGCAGCCGCAGCTCTCCACCCTCGAACTGGCTCGGTTCCCGATGGAAAAAATAGACGAACGTCATTCGCCGCGATGCAATCCGTTCCTGCGCGTCATCACAATGTGCATGGAAGAAGTCTCCATCATTGCTCGCGGTGATTTGCACCTCCGTTCGCGTGATGGGAAACTCCTCGATCCCGAGTTGTTCCAAAACCTTTGGCAACACTCCTCGGATCCGTTTGAGGATTACTTGCTCGTGCGCTCCCAACTCCATCAGAACGCGCGAGCGACGATGGCTGTAGTCAGTTTCGCCCGACTCCCCGCTGGGCGAAATCACCTCGCTGTTCCTGAACTCCGATTCGTGCTCCTGCGTATAGCGAATCAGTTCTTCCACCTCCTGCGGAGCCAGGAACTCATCCAGCACTACGCACCGCGCCCGAACCACTGCGGGAGTTTCCAACACAGCGACGCCACTGTTGGAAGCCGGCTGGCTTTTCTGTGCTTCCTGTCGCCCAACGGCGGTCGCATGCCGCAGATCAATGCCCGGTGGTCCGCTCGGGGGTTGCGGTCCGGGGCCTGGCGGGTGCGGTCCAGGAATGTCATGCGGGCCGGAAGGCGGCTGCGGTCCCCCAGGACCCGGCGGTTTCGGTCCAGCAAAGACCGTTGCAGGCATAGTTTCTTCGTTGGCACCGGAAGCCGCGCCACGCGCCACAATCTGCTCCACGATGCTGCTCCCCAACAGGGTAAAAGCCCGTTGCGCGACTGTTTCACCTACAGACCGCGCGATGGCCGCAGTTACTGCTGATTGAGTCTCTGGATTGCTGGATGCATCCTTGGCGTTTTGCAGGAGGCTCATCAGCAACTCCCGCTCGCGCGGACTCAGGATACGTTCATCCTGCATCAATGTTTCAGAAAAGGCGTCAAGAATCTGTTTCGACGTCATTGAGCACACTCCTCCCTAGCTTTGTTCTAGGCGTTTAGTTCCAGTGGGGCGTGAATGGGAAGCGCTTCGCGGCTACACTAGCAGGAGATCAGTGGACTTTCAAACAGAATTTTGTTTCCGGCGTAGAAATTTACATCTCTTTACATTTACGGGGAGCGTCTAGCGGTTCGCCATCGCGCCTACCATGGACCGAAAGATTTTCATTCCATCGGTGCCGCCAAGTTCGGGTTCAGCGGAACGTTCCGGATGAGGCATCATACCTACAACATTGCCTCCCGCACTGCAAATGCCCGCAATGTTTTCCAGCGAGCCGTTGGGATTCGCCGAAGCCGTGATCTCACCGCCGGGAGTGCAATACCGAAACACAATGCGGTTCTTGCGACGCAGTTCGTCCAGCGTTTCCGCATCGCAGAAGTAGTTCCCTTCCATGTGGCCAATCGGAACGGTCAGCACTTCTCCCTGCGTGCAGGCATTTGTGAATGGAGTCGCCGCATTTTCAACCCGCACCTGCACCGGTTTGCAAACGTACTTCAGCCCTGTGTTCCGCATGAGAGCTCCGGGCAACAGCCCTGCTTCACACAGGATCTGAAACCCATTACAAATCCCCAGCACCAACCCTCCCCCATCGGCAAAGCGGCGAACCGATTCCATCACGGGAGAAAACCTCGCAATCGCTCCGGTCCGCAAGTAATCGCCGAAAGCGAATCCCCCAGGAACAATGATGGCATCGCAGTTTTCCAGATCGTGCGATTCGTGCCATAGAAAGCATGCCGGCTGCTTCGCAACCTGCTGAATGGTCCAGTAAGCATCGTGGTCACAATTCGACCCGGGAAAGATGATGACGCCAAATTTCATCTTCAGTTCCTTGATGTGGGATTTGTGGTCAGTTTAACACGCGCGATCCAGCGGGCCGCCGGATGGGCCAGTGCACGACTATTTTTGGTGAACCGCAACATCCAGATTGGACGAAGGCAGAGTGCCAGGCAGGATCTGCGAACCGGTCTCCGGCTGCAGCGCAGGAGTTTGGACGGGCCCTGGGTTTGGTTCCGTCATCTTCATCGCTTCCGGAGGAGGCGGCGGTGGCACTCCTTTAGCCCTCACGATCGCCCAATGCCATTCCTGGTCGGGAAAGAGAGCAAAGTTCAGCTGCGTGCGAAACAATGCCGTGGCGGAAGGCGCAGCCGATCCTTTCACCTTCAACAGCATTGTGACATCCGGCAGCTTCTGCGACGAATCTTGCGCTGGATGAGAAGCACCGCCAGCGACCGCCGGAACAATCCGCGCGTGCCCGTAGTAGGAAGCGGCGTCGCCCGGCTCCGGACGCCTCACAATGGTAAGCCCAATCACCACCTCGCGCAGTTCCCAGGAGCTTCCGTTGTGCACCGACACTTGCAAGGAGTCCCCGTCGATGGTGGCCGGTCCTTCCAACTTCCCCAATTCGCTTTGCGGCAGTTCGTTTAACGGAACCGGATCGGCGAGCAGTGAGCTGGTCTTAGCGCTAAAACTAAGACTGCAACTCACGTCCGGTGAAGAAACGTGAAAATCTTTTGCGCCCGGATCGAAAGAGAACACCATCGTAGAGCCCGCTGCGCGCCGCTTTTCGGCGTCCTCCACCACCTTGGAAAGATTATCGTTATCAATCACTAAGTCGGTTGGAGCGGACTTGCTGCGAAAACTCCGCGCCACATCCCCCAGCGGTGTATCGTCCGGATCCTCTTGAGCGCGAACCCGCTGCGGCAATGCCAGCACAAGAATGCCCGCGACCAAAAGGGCCATCGTCCAACGCGTTAATAACGATAACGGTGTTCTCACCAGGGTTATCCGGGATCAGCACATCTCGTCCGCACGAAGTGTGGGCGGCATGCGTTCCGACTGCGAACTGCAAGCTCGCGGTCCATTACCCCGAACTCAAGCAGTCCTGCCAAGATTGTAGTGAGAGTGGCCGGCGAAACAGAGATAACTTAGGCAAACCGTGGTACTAGACCTTCCGGGTGGACCGGAAAGTTAGTGGGCGCGCGCTAGACGAAATGGAAGCGCAACGGGGCGCGCGCCCAAACTCTAAAACCCCAACTTCTACAGCAAGCCAGAAGACCGTAACCGAACTACTGGATCAGCAACAGGTTGCCGTTTGAAGATCCAACGTGCCACCGCGAAGCCTACCGCCGCATAACACAGATGCATGAACCTCATACACACCCCCGAGACATCCAGTCAGCTACCACATTAGGGGAGGATCAGCATCACTATCGGCAAGTTAGCAGCCCGCAACAGTGTGTACAAGGCACATCGGTGCCATCGAAGTGGCACGGAAGTAATACGTTGGTCACTCGCGAAACACTAGCAAACACTATGCCTAATGAGCGTCGATGTTTTCCACCTCGCCCGCTCGACCCGCAGGTGGCACCACCACCGTGGAGAGGCTGCCTTCCGCCGTCAGTTTCTGGAAAGCGGCGAGATCGCGGCGTTGCAGGTCGTCCCATCGGCTCAGCAATTCTCCGCTCTGCCGCTTCAATTTCTCGAACTCAAGCTGCTCAGCCTCAGTTGGCGCCGAGTCCGCAGTGCCCACGTCCATCGCAAGGAAAGCCCACTTGGCATCAAGCTGAGGCGGGTAGGCCAGTGAATCTTCATTGGCGCTGATTGTCAGATTGATCAGCAGATCGCGCACCCCAACCAGCTTCTTCTCCAGATCATCGGCCGAGGATACAATCCCCTTCGTGCTGGCATTTTCCGGCAACCGCCGTTTCAGCCCAGCTACTTGCGCGCGCACATCCTGAATTTGATTGACGGCGTCATACACCTTGTTCAGTTCCTCGTGAATCTGCGTCAGCAGGCTGAACTGCGCCGCCAGATCCGCCTCACTTACCTTTACCCGCGGATCCAACTTCACTTCCAGCGGCGCAGTTTGGCTTACGCTCCCTACCGTCAGCTTCACCTGGTACGCACCCGGCGCGGCCACCGCGCCCTTTGCGCCGCCGTTGTATTCCCATAGATAGTAGCCAGGAACACGATGCGCTTCTTCATAGCGCAAATCCCATACGAAACGATTCAAGCCCGCATCCGGCTTGATCTCTTTTTCCGGCTTCTTGTCGTCCGGTCCCAGAGGTTCGTCGGGCAGTTGTGCTTCGGCACTCGAATATTTCCGAATCACCTTCCCCGATGCGTCGAGAATCTCCAGCTTCGTCTCCGTCCCCGTTTTTGGAGAATCCTTAAGGTAGTAATAAATCACAGCCCCGACCGGCGGATTCTGCCCGGTCCGCTTGGAGGGATGATGTTCCCCCGATTCTCCCGCTTGAATCCGATAAGCCGCTCCCGGCGTGTAGAGATGGACGTCCTGTTTCGCCAGGTCGTCGGTAAACTGGCGCAACGGGCTGACGTCATCCAGAATCCAGAACGCCCGCCCATGCGTCGCCACCACCAGATCGTTATCCTTGATCACCAGGTCATGAACCGGAGTAGTCGGAAGATTCAACTTGAGCGATCTCCATTCCGCGCCATCGTTGAACGAAACGTAGACTCCATTTTCCGTTCCTGCGTAAAGCAGGCCGCGTTTCTTCGGATCCTCTCGCACGGCTCGAACGAACGAGCCCTCCGGGATCCCCTTGGTCAGCTTCGTCCAGCTTTGTCCGTAATCGCTCGTCTTATAGATATACGGTTTCAGATCGTCATTCTGATGCCGATCCACGGCCACATAAGCCGTGCCCGCATCGTGCGGTGACGCGTCGATCTGGCTGATCCGGCTCCACTCGGGCAAATCTTTCGGGGTAATGTTCGTCCAGCTCTTTCCTTCATCGCGCGTCAACTGGATCAGACCATCGTCGGTTCCAACCCACAGCAATCCTTTCGTAATCGGCGACTCCGCCACGGCAAAAATCGTGTCGTAGTATTCCGTTCCCGAATCATCCAGCGTGATGTCGCCGCCTGAAACACTCTGCTTGCTCTTGTCATTGCGCGTCAGGTCCGGACTGATCGCCTGCCAGTGCACGCCACCGTCCGTAGTTTTGAACAGGCGCTCGCCCGCGTGATACAGCGTGTTCGGATCGTGCGATGAAATCAGCACCGGTGCAGTCCATTGGAATCTGTGTTCAAGGTTGGCCGCTCCGTGAGCGTCGGAAAGTTCAGGCTGCTCCGTGATCGATTTCACCTGCCCGATGTGCCGGTCGTAGCGCGTGATGTTCCCTTGATAATCTGCGGCGTAAACAATGTTCGGATCCGGCGGGTACGGCGCGATGTACCCAGCCTCGCCTCCGCCCACGTCATACCAATCCGTGCGGTCGATCGAACCGTCATCGCTGCGGCTGGCAATGGCTACCGTTCCGCTATCCTGCTGCGCTCCGTACACGCGGTACGGCGTAGCCGAATCCGTTACCACGTGGTAGAACTGCGCCGTTGGTTGATTGTCCTCCAGCGTCCAATTCTTGCCGCCATCCAAAGTTACGGTCACTCCACCGTCGTTCGACGCGATCATCCGCCGCGTATCCCTGGGATCAATCCACAATCCGTGATTATCTCCGTGCGGAACATGGATTCGATTGAACAGGCGGCCGCCATCGGTCGACTTGTACGCCTCCACATCCATGATGTAGACAACGTTTTCGTCTCTCGGGTCGGCGATGATGTGCATGTAATACCAGGGCCGTTGCCACAGGCTGTGACTGGGATTCACAAAGTCCCAGCTTTCGCCGCCATCGTCGGAGCGATACAAACCGCCATCCGGATTGTGCGCCTCGATCAGGGCATAAACGCGGTCGGAGTTGGCAGCAACCGCAATGCCGATGCGCCCGTAAGGACCTTTGGGCAGGCCATGCTCTTCCAGTCGCTTCCAGGTTGTGCCGCCGTCATTCGAGCGATAGAGCCCACTTCCCGGTCCGCCGCTGGTCATGCTCCACGAGGTCCGGCGCGCCTGCCACAGCGCGGCGAACAGAATATTAGGGTTATGCGGATCGAAAGCTACGTCGATGCCGCC
The DNA here is from genome assembly GCA_035272245.1 of Candidatus Sulfotelmatobacter sp. Taxonomy (GTDB): domain Bacteria; phylum Acidobacteriota; class Terriglobia; order Terriglobales; family Acidobacteriaceae; genus Sulfotelmatobacter. The sequence goes on from DATEQW010000152.1 coordinate 30,681, forward strand.
AGTGTTCTCATCTTTATAAAGAACTTTCTCCCAAGTCTTGCCCCCATCCATCGTGCGGAAAATTCCGCGTTCGGTATTCGGACCGAAGGGATGGCCAAGCGCCGCCACGAAGACGATATCCGGATTGCTCGGATTAATGATGACTCTGCCGATGGCTCGGCTGTCGTGCAGCCCAACGTTCTTCCACGTCTTCCCGCCATCTAGCGACTTGTAAACTCCATCGCCATGAGCAATGTTGCCGCGTATGCAGGCCTCGCCTGTGCCCACATAAATCGTGTTGTGATCCGAATTGGCCACCGCCAGGCTGCCGATCGACCCACTTCCTTCCTTATCGAAAACGGATGTCCAAGTCATCGCCCCGTCGGTCGATTTCCAGACCCCGCCTCCGGTCGCGCCGAAATAATAAGTCGTAGGATCCCCCGGGATCCCGGCCGCGGTCAGCGACCGCCCGCCGCGGAAAGGTCCGATCATGCGATACTTCATCCCCTTGAAAAGCTTATCTTCTGGCTTGCCCGAGTCGTTATCAGCGGAGCCGTTCGCGTTCGACGCGCTCGTGCTCGACGTCGCCCCGGATTCGGCGACCTTGGCCGCCTTCGATTGCCGCTCGGGCTTGGTCTGCGCGAAAACTATGTCATGTGTGCCGCGCACCATCAAAACGAGAACTAGCGGCAACCACGCGATCAAATTCCTTAAAGATGTGTTCCCCAAAAAAGTCCCTTGATTAGCCATGTTCGGATTGCTCCCCCAGGAGAATCGTACAGATCTTTATTACGGATGGTCTATCGTACTGCTGCTGGTGCAGAATGCAAAACCCGCACTATTTCTTCGTGAGTATCCGACGGGCCGCTTGAATTTCCTTCTCTTTCGCCGCATCCACTTTCGGATAGGCAAGATCAAGTCCTTCCAGCGTCTCCACAATTGCCGCCGAAACTACCAGGTGCGTGAACCACTTGTTATCCGCAGGCACCACATACCACGGGGCATGTTTACTCGTCGTTTGCCGGATCATGTCTTCGTAGGCATCCTGATAATCGTCCCAGTAATCGCGCTCATGAATATCCGCTTCGGAAAACTTCCAATGTTTTTCCGGTTCATCCAACCGCGCTAGAAATCTCTTCTTCTGCTCTTTCTTCGAAAGATGAAGAAAGAACTTCCGGATCACCGTTCCGTTCCGCGCCATGTATCGTTCAAAACTGCGTATGTCTTCGAAGCGCTCTTTCCAGATGTCCTTGGTCACCAGCGCAGGCGGTACTTTCTCACTCTTGAGTACCTGAGGATGCACTCGCACCACCAGCACCTCTTCATAATAAGAACGGTTAAAAATCCCGATGTGTCCCCGCTCCGGAAGATGCTCGGTTGTCCGCCACAAGAAATCATGCTGCAGTTCGGTATCGGAGGGCGTTTTGAAGGAAGTGACCTGGCATCCCTCGGGATTTACTCCGGACATAACATGTTTGATCGTCCCATCTTTGCCCGCCGCATCCATGGCCTGAAAAATCAGCAGCAGCGCCCAGCGATCTTGCGCGTAAAGCTTGGCTTGCAAGTCCTCCATGCGCGCAACATCCTTCTGTAACTGCTCTTTAGCTTGTTCGACCGAGCGCCAGTGGCCGGTATCCGCGGGGTCGTAGTCTTTTAGCTGGAAATGCTTGTCATCATCAATGCGGTAGGATTTTGCCAATTTGGCAGTTTTCATTCGTGGTCGGCTCCGGATCAGTCGCTGTAGAAAGTCTACACGCACTCCGGATCGCCAGTGGCGTTTGTATACAAATGGAAGCCTCACTTCCCCCTGCAAGGCAGATGCAACCTCTCACACTCGCAGAATCATGACTTCCGTGGCTTTTATAAGGGCGGCCGCAGTTTGGCCTGGCTTCAGCTGCATTTCTCGCGCGGAGCGTGAGGTGATGATCGACGTGATCTGCTGATCTCCGATGGAAATTCTTATCTCTGCCATCAACCCGCTAATGCGAACTTCATCGATTCGCCCAATTAACTGATTCCGCCCGCTGACGTGACGAATGACTTCTTTGCGTTCCTTCTCCGTTCGCCCTCGCGTGCGGAAAAGCAACCGGTCCAGTTCACTTTGCGG
>DATEQW010000153.1:0-10938 GCA_035272245.1 Candidatus Sulfotelmatobacter sp.
ACTTCGGCACGACTGAAGTCGTGCGCTTCCCTATTGGATCTCCTTCAGGCTCCGTTTATCGGGCGACAGAAGCTACGCTGCAGCGATGTGATCGTTCGATTTTTGGAACCAGCCGGCAAGCGAGTGCAGGATCACCGGCGCGGAGAACATGGCCGCGGTGAACAAAAGATCACCTTCGACGGCGCGGCGGAAGAAGGGCAGGCCGGCAACATAGCAAGTCGTGAGTCCGGCGAACGTCATTGGGTAGAGATCTTTCCAGGCGCCCCAGACGGCGAAGTTACTTACCAGAAAGAAAGCAATGGATCCAGCGAGAGCTGAGCCCATGATCCTGAGGGCGCCGGCATTCTGGCGAAGAGTGCTGCCGAGCCACAACATGGCGGCATACCAAGCCCAGGTCACGAAGTGATCCCAGGTAAGCGGGTAACGATAGACGAGCGTGGTCAAGACCACGTCTGAGGCGGCGAGCAGAGCCAGAGGTACCCACATTTGGCGGCGAGGGCCGCGGGCGCCGAAGAACAGTAGAGAAGCCCCAACCGGCGTGAAGGCAAAGGGGTGCGGCAGGAATCGGACGGCAACCGCGAGGATGACAAATAGATAAGCGAGCATGAGCACCTCAGGTGACGCAGAACTTATTGTGGGCGTTGAAGAGTGGCGGCGTCAAGGGTCTGCGGCGGTGCAACGACCTGCGAGCTAGGTTCCGGGACGGTCACGCGCTTCCGCCCCGAGCCGAAGACATCGCCGACAACATTCAGGTTACGATCAAGTTGAACACCCGCGCCAAGTGGCTTCGACGCCTTATCGTGACCGCCCCGCAGGCGACTGAACAGACTGGGAAGCTGCGCGTAGCGAAGGTCCTGAAAGTTCACGATGTAGCCTTGCGCGGGAGATTCGAGAACTTCCGTTTGGGTGATGGGATATTGGGCCCAGTCGAGGTAGGCGCGTCCAAGATAAGAACGCTTGGCGGCGAGGGTGACGGGCGTTTCTTCCGGCTTGTAGCGAATCTCGAGTCTCTCATCCTCAGAACCCCCGGGATCGACTTCGGGACCGAGAGAATCCACTGGGGCAAGGACGAAGAAGTTCGAAGTCTCGACCACTCCGTACCAACGAAATGGATTCGCCAAGTCAGGATAGGCGGATGCTCTGGCCGGATCGAAGCCGTTGTAGGTGCGGGCCGCGAGCGCGTTGACGGCACGGCGGTGTTCAAAGTCCCGGAGCGTCCAAAGAAGCACGACGGAGATCAGGGCGAAGGTAGCAGCGACGCGGCCGCGCGGACCTCGTTGGCGGGCACCGATTTCTTTGTCGATCAGCGAGAAGAGGGACGGCGCAATTAATCCGAGCAGCAGGCAGGTGAACATGATGGGCTCGAAGATGAACACAATGTCCCAGGAGTACCACTTTTCGGAAAATGGCCAGAACGGGCGGACGCCATAGTTATTGGTGAAGTCGAGCAGGATGTGGCTGAGTCCGGCGAGGCAGGCGTAGAGGAAGAGCAATCCCCAGCGCGGCGGAAGATCTGGATTTTTCAATTTGCGCCCCCGCCAACGCCAGAGGAGGTACACAAAGCCGACGACCACAGCAGCGTCGAGTGGAACCCCGAGGAACGAGTGGGTGAAGCCGCGATGATGGGCGAAGCCGAACGCGGAGCCACGGAGACGGCTAAGCACGTCGATGTCGGGAGCTTCAGCGGCGAGCGTAAGCGTGAGCGTGGCCAGCGCCGTCTTGCGGTTGAGTCCGGCGCGTCCCATACAAGCGCCGGTCAGAAAGTGGGTGACGGGTTCCAAGCGGTCAAGAAAGATTTTATGGGGATAGAGAGCGAAATGCCAACGCCGTGACGGAGGTGTCGGCTGGTCTCGGTCGCCTAAGGGTCGCTATGACCGGTACACTTCAGCACGCCCAGATAAGCATTCCACGGGCCGACTGCGTCACGATACTGGTGCGCCATCACTCGGGAAACTTGGTGCAGATGTGTGAGGTCGTGAACGGCCCATGTCGACAGCAGTTCCGATAGTGTCACCGCTCCGAGCGCCGGATGCTTTCCTCGCCGGTTCAAATCTTCAGGCTGTAAGCTCAATGCCTGCAGGGCCGCCAGATTCTCTTTTCGCAGGCGAGCGAAATCGTCCAGGAGTTGCTCCAGTGACTTGCCCTGAGTCTCTTTCACCTGCGCAAAGCGGTCGAAGGGATCAAAAGGCCGCGCTTCGCCGTTCTGCAAAATCATTCGCGCCCGCAGCATCCAGTCAGTGCGTTCCCCGACAATCAGGTGCCCCACGATGTCGAACGCACTCCAACTGTCTTTTCCTTCGTTGTTGCGCACCCAGATGTTGGGCATCCCGCGCAACAGCGCATCCAGGGCTGCAGGAGTGCGAGTGAGAACGGCGACGGCCTCGGCGAGGTTGAATTTCGTCAAGCTTGCCATGCGTAGGTAGATGCGTGCTTGGCGCTTTGGACTCAATCGATCGACGCAGCCAGCTAGACAACCCGGGCGACCACCGAAAATGCACTAAGGCGACAATATTGTTAGCGCGTCTGAAGACACGGTGATTTCCGCGGGGAGCGTACCTAGGAGTTCGCCGTCTGCTTCGACGTAGATACTAGGCGGCGGAGTTCCAACTGGTTTCGCTGGCAGATATTGGCAAACTGCTTTGCTGCTGTGGACAAGCTCAATCCCCGGGACTCTCCAATGGCGGCGAAGGAGTGCGCGAGTCACGTATGAAAGATAAGCGAGGCGACTGGCGGTGCGGCAAAGGACAAGACGAACATCACTGCGATCGAGCGAGGCGCCAGGAGCGAGTTCGTTGAGCACTCCGCCAAAGTGGCGAACACGAACACCGAGCAGTTCTGTGAGTTCCACGCGCTGAGGAAGATCCGAACCGGTTTCCGTGTACTCGACTTGGAACCGCGTCATGGCATAGGTGAACCAGAGGCGCCAGGCCTTGGCGTAATAAGCGGTCATGCCCAGCCGTTGCTTGGTTCCGGATTGAAGTTTGTAGAACAGGTGCGCATCGACTCCGATTCCCGCGGCGACAATGAAGAAACGACTGCCGGTATTGCCATCGACATCACGGTATTGAATACGCCCGAGGGCGACGCGGCGCGGCTTACCGCGGAGAGCTGCCTTCGCGGCAGCGACGATGTTCATAGGCAGGGCAAGGTCGTGCGCCAGCGCGTTCGCCGTACCCATCGGCAGAACTGCGAGTGCGACAGGAGTATTGGCCAAGGTCTGAACAATGTTGTGGATGGTGCCGTCCCCACCGCAGGCGAAAACGGTGTCGCACCCGGCGAGCACGGCCTGGCGCGCATTTTCTTCTGCATGGGCGCGGGAGTGAGCAAGGATCAGGTTCGCTTCGATGCCGGCTTCGCGTAACAGGGCGACCACGGACTCCAGTTCCGACTGGCGCCGGTTACGGCTGCCGCCGGAATCGGGGTTGTAGAGCAGCGCTGCCTTACGCATGGAGGGTCGAAGATGGATTGTACCTGAGGCATTTCCCGTCCGCCCCGGGATGGGCTTGGCAAGTGGGCGAGTTTGGAATAGTCTGAGGCAACTTGGGGAAGTGGCGGTCCATGTTGTAACTCTCCTTTGACCGCCGCACCAGAAAACTTGGATGAGGAGGATTGACCAGATGAAAACTCTGGCGCATTTTCTCTGTGGGGTGCTTTTGTGTCTAGGTGCTCGAGCCCAGGAGCATGCTGGAGCTGGAGCACATCCAGTGGTGCTGGTAACCGGCCTGGGGAACCTGCATCATCCGGTTACCACGAAGAACTCTCAGGCTCAACAATTCTTCGATCAAGGCTTGCGATTCATTTACGCCTTCAATCACGACGAGGCGGCGCGTTCGTTTCAACATGCCGCAGAACTTGATCCAAAGCTGGCGATGGCGTACTGGGGCGTTGCTGAGGCAGTTGGACCGAACTACAACGATCCGGCCGATCCGGACCGGTACAAGCGCGCACATGACGCAGTGCAGAGGGCGGTGGATTTATCGGCGGCCGCTACGCCTAGCGATCAGGCCTATATCCAAGCCATGGCCAAACGCTTTCCGGGAGACCCGGCCGCGGATTTGAAAAAAGCTGCCGAGGATTATCGCGATGCGATGCGGCAACTGGTCAGCGAATTTCCCGACGATCTGGACGCAGCTACGCTCTTCGCCGAGGCCGCCATGAATTTGCACCCCTGGGGACTATGGCATACCGACGGGACGCCGGAGGCGGGTACCGATGAAATCGTCTCCACGCTGGAATCGGTGATCAAGCGCGATCCCGATCATGTGGGAGCGGTCCACTATTACATTCATGCGGTGGAAGCTTCGTCCAATCCCGAGCGCGCCCTGGCGGGGGCCAATCGACTGGCGGCGCTTGCGCCAAATGCCGGGCACATCGTGCACATGCCGGCCCACGTTTACATACGTACCGGCGACTACGAAGCGGCGGTGAAGACCAACGAACAGGCAGCGGCTGTCGATCGCGCTTATATCAAGGCCACTGGGGTGCAGGGCATCTACCCGATGATGTATTACAGCCACAACCTGCACTTCATCGCGATGTGCGCGGCGATGAACGGCAACTATGAGGAGTCGAGGAAAAATGCGGATCTGCTGGCCGAGAACGTCGGCCCACACGTGAAAGAAATGCCGCCCCTGGAGGGCTTCATGACGATTCCGATGGCGGTGGAGCTTCGCTTCCATCATTGGAATGAAATTCTGAAAATGCCGCAGCCCGATGCGAGCATGAAAACCGCAACCGTTTTCTGGCATCTAGGACGGGGACTGGCCCTGGCTGGTACGGGCAAGATCACGGAAGCAGAGGCGGAGTACAAGATTGTTTCCGATGCCGAAGCGGCCACCCCTCCCGATGTCATTTTCCAGATGCCGATCAACAACAAGGCGAAAGACATCATGAAAATCGCGAAGGATGTGCTGGGCGCTAAACTCGCTCTCGCGAAGAAGGACAATAGTGGCGCGGTTGCCCTGCTGCGGGATGCGGTGGCAATTCAAGACACGCTCAAGTATGGCGAGCCGCCGGATTGGTTCTTTCCAGTGCGGGAATCGCTCGGCGCTACCCTGTTGATCAATGGGGACGCGGCCGGGGCGGAGAAAGTATTCCGCGATGACCTGGAGCGGAATCCGCGGAATCCACGATCACTCTGGGGATTGCATGAGGCCTTGCTGCAGCAAAAGCGCGACTATGACGCGGGATTCGTCCACAGACAGTTTGAGTCCTCGTGGAAGGGTCAGACATTGAAACTGGAGGATCTGGCGTAATAAAGATCAAAACACTGGGGCTAGGTTCGGCCGATCTCGCCTTTGACTGCGGGTATAGCGCACGTCAGGTCTCCGTATCTCTCTTTCTGGATTGAGTAGACGAGGTGCGGGATCCCGAGTCGAATCACATCCTTCCACACCAGCATGCCGTTCTTTTCCGCGACCCGGCGTGACGGCAGATTTTCGGGACGGATGAGCGAGATGAGGCGAGCGACAGAAAGGCTGGCGAATCCGTAGTCGCGACAGGCGCGGGCCGCTTCGGTCGCCAAACCTTGTCCCCAGAAATCGCGGCGCACGTGGTAGCCAATCTCAACTTCGTTTGCTCCGTCCACATCCTGAATCGTCAGACCACAATCCCCCGCGAGTTCGCCATTCGTTTTCAAGACCATGGCCCAGAGGCCGTGCCCGTTAGTGGCATAGCGCCGAAGGTTACGAGCGATCCAGTGTTCGACGCCTGTTGAATCCAATGGCGCGGGATAGAAACGCATGGTTTCGGGGTCCGAGAGAACGCGCGCAAGAGCGTCCGCATCGTCTATGGAGAACTCGCGCAGGATCAGGCGTGGGGTTTCGAGAATTTGCATGGCGTCCGCAAGTGTCTTCGTAATCCGGTCTCCGACTATAATCTGCGCGATGGCTTCCCCGAGCAAAGACGTCGAAAAAAAGATTGAGGCGCTTCGCGAGAAGATCCGCCGCCACGAATATTTGTACTACGTTCTCGACCAGCCGGAAATCAGCGATGCTGAGTTCGACAAGCTGACACGCCTGTTGAAGGATCTGGAGGCGGAACATCCGGAACTGATCACGGCGGATTCTCCAACACAGCGGGTGGGCGGCAAGCCGCGCGAGGGCTTCATCAAGGTCCCCCACTCTTCGCCCATGTTGTCTCTCGACAATACCTACAGCGAGGAAGAGCTGCGCGACTGGGAGCGCCGCGTACATGAACTCAGCGGTCGGAACGATGTGGACTACGTTTGTGAGCTAAAACTGGACGGCATGTCGCTGGCGCTGATTTATCAGGACGGGAAGCTGGTGCGGGGGATCACGCGCGGTGACGGGAGTGTGGGTGAAGATGTGACGCTGAACGTGCGCACGGTGCGATCGGTGCCGCTTTCGATCTCGAAAGAGAAGTTGAAGAAGGCCGGAATTCCTGCTGATTTCGAGGTGCGCGGCGAACTCCTCATGCCGCTGGCCGCGTTCAAGAGAATGAATGAAGAGCGGGAGGGCAAAGGTTTGTCTTTGTTTGCGAACCCACGAAATGCCACAGCAGGCACGGTCCGGCAGCTGGAATCCAGGGTTACGGCGGAACGACGACTGGATTATTTTTCGTACATGCTGTTGCGCGATGGGCGCACATATTTTGACCGTCACTGGAAAACGCTGGACGCGCTCGACGCGGCGGGATTCAAGGTGAACCAGAATCGCAAACTGGTACATGGGACCGACGAGGCGTGGGAGTTCATACAGCAGTGGGAAGCAAAAAGGGATTCGTTGCCGTATGAGATCGACGGGATCGTTCTGAAGGTGGATCGAACTGCTTTGCAGGATGAGCTCGGGTTTACGGGGAAAGCTCCTCGCTGGGCGATTGCTTATAAGTATGCGGCGAGAGCTGGGATCACAAAGCTTGAGGACATTCGGGTGCAAGTTGGGCGCACTGGCAAGCTCACTCCTGTGGCAATGCTGGCGCCGGTTTTGATCGGCGGCACGACCGTTAGAAATGCCACGCTGCATAACATGGATGAGATCGAGCGGCTGGGCGTGAAGATAGGCGACTGGGTGCAGGTGGAGCGCGGCGGAGATGTGATTCCGAAAGTGGCCAAGGTGATCGAGGATAAAGAGCATCCTCGCCCGCGCGACCTTAAAGAGTTTCAAATGCCGGAGAAGTGCCCGGTGTGCGGGACGAAAGTGGTGCGGACGGAAGGTGAGGTTGATTACCGCTGCGTGAATGCAAATTGTCCGGCGAAGCTGCGAGAAACAATCCTGCATTTTGCATCGCGCGGGGTGATGAATATCGACGGGATGGGCGATGCGTTGGTGAATCAACTGACAGACCGCGGGCTGGTGAAGAATGTCGCGGACATTTACAAACTGACGAAGGCCGACTTGCTCAGCTTGGAGCGCATGGGGGATAAGTCGGCGCAAAACATTCTGGATGAGATCGACAAGTCGAAGAAGCTGCCGCTAGAGCGGGTGATTTACGGTCTGGGCATTCGAATGGTCGGAGAGCGGACGGCCCAGTTTCTGGCGGAACATTTTGGATCGATGGAAGCGCTTGAAAAGGCTGGCGTGGAAGAACTGCAGGATGTGAATGAAGTTGGTCCGCGCATCGCCGAGAGCATTGTCGAGTTCTTCAGCATCGCGGCCAATCGCAAGCTGGTCGAGCGACTGCGCGAGGCTGGGCTTACGTTAACCGGAAAGAAGAAGGAGCGCGGGACGAAGCTGGCAGGAAAAGTATTTGTGCTCACCGGAGCGCTGGCGCATTTCACGCGTGACGAAGCCAAGAAGATGATCGAGGATGCGGGCGGGAAAGTAACAGGCTCGGTGAGCAAGAAGACGGATTACGTGCTTGCGGGAGCGGACGCGGGATCGAAGCTGGATAAGGCGAAAGAGTTGGGAGTGAAGGTGATCGACGAGAAAGAGGTGAAGGAATTGCTTAGCTGAGGCCGATTAAAATTCAAGAATCTGAAATGTCATTACGTCTTCATCGCTTTCGTCATTCTCTTGAACGTCTCCTCCAGAGTCTCCGGCAGAATCCGCGTTTCGCACACAACCGACACGAAATTCGCATCCGCAACCCAGCGCGGCAATACGTGCATGTGGATGTGTCCTGCGATGCCCGCGCCGGCGGCTTTGCCGATATTCATGCCGAGGTTGATGCCGTCGGGCTGGTAGAGCTCCCGCAGCACGGATTCCATGCGTTGCGAAAGGGCCATCATTTCGCTGGCGGCTTCCGGCGGCAGTTTCTGCAGTTCGTCCAGATGCGCGTAGGGGACGATCATCACGTGGCCGGGCGTGTAGGGATACGCATTCAGGATGACGAAGCAATACTTCGCGCGATGAACGATGAGATTCTTGGCATCATCGCCAGTCTTCACGGCATTACAGAAAACGCATCCGACGGTTTTCTCGGCGGCGGTGACATAGGCATAGCGCCAAGGGGTCCAGAGGTAATCCATAGCAAGGGCGAGAGTAGCAGATTGGGGGTCGGTGGCAAAACGACAGCTCCGCGAGTATGCGGATCATGAGCTGAAATGGCGCGCTCTAAAAGCCCCAGAGGCGAAAGCCTCCAATGTGTGAGAATTTTTAGCGGCGCTGGACATATTCCGCCACTCCAGATAACAGCAAGTTTGAAACACTCTCGTAACATGCAAGATTTGCGTTTGACACTGTTTGCGAGGCGTTGCTATAGTCGAAGAGTTCCCTTTGGACGCGGGTTTCTGTAAAACGTCCGGCAGCTGGGATTGTCCAAGCTCACTCGCCAGGGTGAGCCCACCACAACCAAACGACTCACTCCAGCAGTCCGCCAAGCAGGCCCCGCATCCTCCCCGCACTTAGTGCGAGGCTTCAGCAGAGAGGCATGACCTTGTTCGACGATACCACCGCCCACAACTCCGAATCCAACAGCGCCGTCGCAACCGAAGCAGAACCGACGGTATCCGAGCCAAACTTGACCCATCAACCTCAGACCGAGCCGAACCAGGCTTCCGCCGCGGCATCCACCCAAGAAGCACAGAGCGGGACGGCCGCTCACGACGATAAGCCTGCGAGCGAGGATTTTGCATCGGCCCTGGAGAGCTTCACCACGGAGACCGAAGAGGCCGTGGGAGAAGACCGCGTCATCAAAGGCACGGTGTTGAAGCTGACCTCGACTCACGTAGTGGTCGACGTAGGAGCGAAGTCAGAGGGCATGTTGCCGCTCTCGGAAGTGCTGGATCACGAGGGGAAGCCCAAGGTGAAGCCGGGGGATGAAATTGATGTAATGCGCGAGAAGGGGCACACGGAGGAAGGCTACATCAACCTCTCGCACCAGAAGGCAGCGCGCATACATGCCTGGGAAGAAGTAGAAAAAGCTCACAACGAAAAGCGGCCAATTCAAGCCACCGTGATTGAGCGAACCAAGGGCGGACTCACGGTCGACATCCTGGGAGCGCGAGCGTTTCTGCCCGGCTCGCAAGTGGATCTGCGACCCATCCGGAACCTTGAGGGTATGAAGGGTCAGACGCTTGAAGTAACGGTCATCAAGCTCAACAAGAAGCGCGGTAACATCGTGGTCTCGCGCAAGGAACTGCTGGAAGGCGAGCAGAGCGAGAAGCGCAATAAGACCCTCGAACATCTGGAAGAAGGTTCGGTGCTGACGGGCGTGGTGAAAAACCTGACCGAGTATGGAGCTTTCGTCGATCTCGGCGGACTCGATGGCCTACTGCACATCACCGACATGTCGTGGGGACGCCTGACCCACCCGCGCGATCTGGTGAACGTCGGCGATCAGATTCAAGTGAAGGTTCTGAAGTACGACAAAGAGAAGCAGCGCGTGTCGCTGGGATTCAAGCAGCTGACGCCCGATCCGTGGCTGGATGCAGAGCACCGCTATCCCGTGGGCGCGCATGTTTCCGGGCGAGTGATCAGCGTGACCGACTACGGCGCCTTTGTCGAGCTCGAACAAGGAATCGAAGGGCTGGTTCACGTCAGTGAAATGACGTGGTCGAAGCGCATGAAGCATCCATCAAAACTGGTCAATGTCGGAGATCAGGTGGAATGCGTCGTACTCAACGTGAATCCCACGGAGCGGCGGATTTCTCTTGGCATGCGGCAACTGGCGGCGAATCCGTGGGATGCGCTGCACGATAAATATCCGGTGGGGATGACGGTGGAAGGCCGAGTTCGTAACCTGACTGACTTCGGCGCATTCATCGAAATCGAGGATGGAATCGATGGCCTGGTCCACGTAAGCAACCTGAGTTGGACCAAGCGGGTAAAGCATCCTTCGGAAGTGCTGAAGAAAGGCGACCGCGTAAAGGCTATCGTCCTGGCCATTGAACCCGACAAGCGCAGGTTATCGCTGGGCGTGAAACAGCTGCAACCCGATGTCTGGGAGACTTTCTTCGAAACGCATCACGTTGGCGACGTGGTTCACGGGAAAGTGCTGCGGGTCGCGGCATTTGGCGCATTCGTGGAGATTGCAGAAGGCGTGGAGGGTCTGTGCCACAAGTCAGAGGCCGTTGATGGGAACGGCCAGCCGCTGCATCTGGAGCCGGGCGTGGAGCATGATTTCAAAATCATCAAAATGAGTCCGGAAGATAAGAAAGTTGGACTCAGCATCCGCGCGGTTGGCGAAGAAGCTTCGCGGTCCGAAGTGGAAGCATACAAGCAGCCAGTATCGAGCACCAGTTCGACCATCGGTGAGTTGATCTCCTGGAAGCGCGCCAGCAACGAAGGCAACTGACTTCGACTGACATTTAACGATGGCCGCCTGGGCGCGGCCATTTTTCTTTTTCTAACTTGCCCTTTCCGTTGCGAAACCGCTGTTCTAGAATCGTTGGTTTGCCCATCATCATCTCTTCTTACAGAGGAGCACCACTTTGCCTGAAACAACCTACGACGTAGCTATTCTTGGCAGCGGACCTGCCGGTTACACGGCCGCCATTCGCGCCGGCCAGTACGGACTGAAAACCGCGCTCATCGAGAA
>DATEQW010000154.1:0-14255 GCA_035272245.1 Candidatus Sulfotelmatobacter sp.
CTTACCTCAAGTTAGACCCTGAGATTGCAAAAACGGTAGCCTGCCGCGCCCAATTTTTCCCAAGCTTGTAACTCAGATGGTGCTTCGTGAAGTCGAGCCGCTTCCCGACCGCAGCGCGCCCCTCAAAATTCCGCAAACCCCCTTGGAATGCTAGAATTGCCCATCAGAATTGCGCCTAAATGATCGCCTTCGTGCTGCTTCGCGTGCTGCTGATCCTTCTCCTGGTGGCTGCAAATGCGTTCTTCGCGGCGGCGGAATTTTCCCTGGTCAGCGTTCGCGACACTAGAATTCAACAGCTCATCTCCTCCGGCCGCATTGGTGCCCGCATCGTGCAACGCCTGCATCAGAATCTCGACGAAGTCGTCAACGGCGTCCAACTCGGCATCACCATGGTCAGCCTGACCCTGGGCTGGATCGGAGAGCCCATGGTCGCACAACTGGTCGGGTCTCTTCGCTTTGTCCAACAGATCCCGCACGCCGCCGTCTATGCCCACGGCATCGCCATCGTCATCGCTTTCAGCCTGATCACCTACCTGCACGTCCTCCTCGGCGAACTCGTTCCCAAGACTCTCGCCCTGCAGCGTGCCGAGCAGATTGCGCTTGCCGTGGCTGCTCCCATGGAAGCCTTCCTCACTATCACTCGCCCGCTGCTGTTTTTCATGCGCCGCTCCGGTGGCTTGGTCTTGCGGCTCTTCGGCGCTCGCGAAACCCGCCGTGGAGGCGCGGTTCATTCCCCCGACGAACTCAAGCTCATTGTCACTGCCAGCCGCCAGTTCGGCCAGATTCCCGCCTCGCAAGAGGAAATGATCCACAACGCCATCGAACTCGATAGCATCACCGTCCGCGAAGTCATGGTCGCGCGTCCCGATATTTTTTCCCTGCCCTCCGATCTCATACTCGACGAAGCTCTCAACCGCGTGGTCGAGGGCCAGCACTCGCGCATCCCGGTTTACGACCCCCAGCGCGGTCCCGAGCACATCGTCGGCGTTCTTTATTACAAGGAACTCGTCCGCTGGGTTCGCCTCCGGCTGGTGAATCTTGGACAACCCGTAGCCTCGCGCATCGCCCGCATGCAGATTGGCCACATCATGCACGACGTGCTCGTCGTTCCCGAAACCAAGGTCTTGTCCGAACTCCTGGACGAATTCAAAGAGCGCCGCCGTCACCTCGCCGTCGTCGTCGACGAGTACGGTTCCACCGCTGGCGTCATCACCGTCGAGGACATCCTCGAACAGCTCGTGGGCGATATCGAGGACGAATTCGACGTCTCGCCGCCCGAGCCCGCATTGGCAGACGAATCCGTTCTGGTCCTCGAAGGCTCGGTAAATATTCTTGACCTCGAAACCCAGCACGGCCTACTGCTGCCCCGTGATGCCGGATTTGAAACCCTCGCCGGCTTCGTCCTGGCCCGCCTGCAGCGCATCCCGTACCTCGGCGAATCTTTCGACTACGAAGGCCACCGTTACACCGTGGAAGCCATGGAAGGTCACCGCATCGCAAAAGTGAAAATCGAAAAAATAGAAAATGTCGATGGCAAACCCGAGCCCGCGAAGCAGGCCGGAGATTAAAGATGCACAGCCCTGTCATCCTGAGCGGTCCGCTCTGGAAGGGCAGGTGACGTAACATCATCAAGCAGCTACTTGCAGGCAACGCCAGGAAAAGTGGAGCTTAATTAGAATGCCATTCAGACGGAAGCTCGGTATTGCCGCAATTGCGCTGCTAGTAATAGGCGCTGTGAGTTCGCTCGCCGTCGGGGACTTTCGTTCTTTTGTTTATTTGGCGCTGCGTGCGGCCCATTTCGCAGTGCACCCTGTCCCTTCTCGCTGCAAGGAAAGGGCTGCGGAGTTCCAGGCCAGGGAAGAGTTTATACAACGAAACGCGAAAAACTCACCTAAGGTCGGGGCAAGGAAGGACGACGTGAGCCATTTCTTCGCGTCCGAGAACATCCCCTTTACCATCATTCAAATAGGGCAAGACCATGAGGCTACCGGCACGGTTTACTTGAAGGGTTTAGCCGAGTGCGAAAACCTTGCCTGCGGTGACGATTCTGCGCTGATCGGCGTGCGCGTTAAGGTAGACGTCGATGGAACTGTGGTGTCGGATCCTGTTGTGATAGGAATGTACACCGACTGCTTGTAGCCCCGACCACTGAGAACCAGCCATTTGAGAACTGACATCTGAAACGCTTCCTCCAACGCGTCCTCTACACCCTCCCGGTAATCTGGCTGGTAGTAAGTCTTGTCTTCCTTCTCATCCACCTGGTCCCCGGAGACCCCATCCAGCAAATGCTTGGCGAAGGCGCACCGCCCGCCGATATCCAGGCCACTCGCCACGCCTACGGCCTCGACGCCCCACTCGGCGAGCAATACATCCACTATTGGAAAGGCGTTCTCCACGGCGACCTCGGCCCTTCCTTCCGCTACAACCAAAGCGTGACCCGCCTGCTCACCCAGCGCTATCCTTACACCCTTCAACTCACGCTGGCGTCGCTCTTCGTCGCGATCATTCTTTCGATCCCCGCAGGCGTCCGCTCCGCCCAGCGCCGCAACCGCTGGGACGATCGTCTGCTCTCCATCGTCAGCCTCTTCGGACTGTCGTTCCCCAACTTCGCGCTCGGCCCCATCCTCATTCTTCTCTTCGCCATCAAGCTGGGATGGCTCCCCGTCTCCGGCGCCGGCTCCTTCGCCAACCTTATCCTGCCCGCAATCACTATGGGCGGAGCCCTCGCCGCCATTCTCACCCGCATGGTGCGCACCTCCATGCTGGAAGAACTCAGCCAGGACTACATCCGCACCGCCCGCGCCAAAGGCCTGACCGAGCGCACCGTCGTCTATCGGCACGCCCTGCGCAATGCCATGATCCCGATCATCACCGTCCTTGGGCTGCAATTCGGAGCGCTGCTAGCCGGCGCCATCGTGACCGAAACAATTTTCTCCTGGCCCGGCATCGGCCGCCTCACCATCCAAGCCATCTCGAATCGCGACTACTATCTGGTGCAAGGCTGCATCCTGGCCATCGGATTGACTTATGTCGCGGTGAATTTCCTGACCGATGTGCTGTACTCCGTGGCGAACCCGAGGATCAGGCAGTAGGTCCCCCCAACTGCATAGGTCCTTCGCGCAAAGAACGCGCTCAGGATGACAAGACAGAAACGGGCCGGTTTTCCACCGCCGCAAAGTTCACCCATCACTGACATGCGTCCCTAGGCTTGTCATCCTGAGCCCCGCGTGCTCCAGCGCGGTTGGAAGCCACCACGCGAAGGACCCATGTATTTTGTCTACATCATGACGAACCGCTCAATGACCCTGTACACAGGCGTCACCAACAATCTCATGCGGCGGGTGCGAGAACACAAAGCAGGAATCGGTTCGGGATTCACCGCGAAATACAAGCTCGACCGCCTCGTCTATTTTGAGCGCTTCGAAGATGTACACAACGCAATTGAGCGCGAGAAGCGCATCAAGGGCTGGCTGCGAATCAAGAAAATCGCGCTGATCGCGTCGATAAATCCGTCTTGGAGGGATTTGAGCGACGACTGGTACGAACGTCATCAATACCAGCCGCAAAGCGCATGGGAGAGAGCGACTAAGAAATTTAGAGGCGGGGCATGGCTGCCCCGCCTCCCATATAAACCAAACTACGCCGCCTGCATCATCTTCTTCATCCGTTCTTTCATGTCCTCGGGCGAGACATCTTCCACGTGAGTGGCGATCCCCCACAGATGTCCGAACGGATCTCGAAGGAAGCCATTACGGTCCCCATAGAACTGATCCTGCACTGGCTTCAGGAGTTTCGCCCCCTCATCTGTTGCGCGCTTGACTACGGTATCAACATCGGGAAGGTACACGTACAGGCTTACCGGGCTCCCGCCAACGGTGGCTGCGCTGGCATGCCCCTCCCCCATGCCGGGATTCTCCTCGGCCAGCATGATGTGTGAATTACCAATTTTCAGCTCGGCATGGCCGATCTTGCCGTCTGGGCCATTCATGCGAACGGTTTCCGTCGCTCCGAAAACTTTCTTGTAATACTCAATGGCCTGGGCAGCCCCCTTGATGACCAGGTATGGTGTGACAGAATTGTAATCCTTGGGAATATACGAGACTTTGCTCATGATTTTTCTCCTCAGAATAGGCTAGAGGTTGGTGGTTTGCGGCGCAGGCGGACCCGCGATCAGGTCCGGCCCCCGCCTATCAGAACACAATTCATGAGTGATCTCAAGGGCTGGCTGCTCGGTCTTCCACCGCCACCGTGACATCTAACCTTGCCATCCCTTCACAATTAGCCCATCATGGCAAGGCGGAGGCAGTAGCACTCTACCGGAACAAAACAGACGTAAGTTCCTTGTTCTCTAGATTTTGACCTCTAAGCTCTTTGCCCTCTAGATTTTGCAGACACTCTTTTTGCAAACCCCGTGCCCAGCAAGCCTTTTCAGAAGGTTAAGGGAGGGGGGAGTACCTCGCGGTGAGCGAGAATCGCACTGCTCTTCGCCGGTTCCGGAGGAACCGAGACCGGAGATTATTACAGGCAATTGTCACAGTCGAACTTGTCCACGTCAGCCATCTCGTTGCGTAGTCGGGTCGCCGGAAATGCGCGCCATAATCCGCTGGCCGCAACCGGCGTCGTGCTCGTCATCATCTTTGTAATCTTCGCGCTCTTCGCTCCCTGGATCGCGCCGCAAGATCCCGCCGCCATCAATCTCCCCACACGACTCGACCCTCCATCCCGCGCGCACTGGTTCGGCACCGACGAACTCGGCCGCGACATTTTCTCCCGCATCATCTTCGGTGCTCGCATTTCCATGCTCGTCGGGAGCTGCGTCGTACTCACTTCGCTTGTCCTCGGCCTCATCATCGGCTCCATTGCCGGTTATTACGGAGGAGGCATCGACCGCTTCGTCAATGTCGTCCTCATGAATGCGTTCCTGTCGTTCCCTGGAATTCTGCTGGCCATTGCGTTCGTCGCATTCCGCGGTCCCGGCATCTTCAATCTTGTTTTGGCGTTGTCGCTCGGCGGATGGGTTGGTTACGCTCGTCTGGTGCGCGGACAAGTCCTCGCCGCGCGTGAGCGCGAATTCGTCGAAGCCGCCCGCGCCCTCGGCGCAAGCGATCTGCGAATTATCGTCCGCCATATCCTGCCAAATATTATTCAGCCGGTGATCGTGCAAGCCGCCATCGGCATGGCGGGAGCAATTCTCGCAGAAGCCACCATGAGCTTTCTGGGACTCGGCGTGCCCCCGCCCACGGCCAGTTGGGGAGCGATGCTCAACGACGGCCGCGCTCATTTGTTTGATGCTCCGCACCTCGTTCTCTTCCCGGCGCTTGCCGTGATGCTGGCTGTGCTGTCGTTCAACTTCATCGGCGATGCGCTACGCGATTATCTCGACCCGCGCTCTCGCATCGAAGCTGGGCTTTAGTTGCGGTGAAGAAATAGCTGCGACGATGTTACAAACTCTCGCAGTCGTCCGCTTTCGTTCCGTCCGGGCTTTGTGAGAAACTGAGCGCTCAGAAAAAAAGGATTTCATGCGCGCAGATCAAGGTGTGTCGATCGCAGATCCCCGTCATGAACTGGTGCGGACTGAAGGGGGATTGGCTGACCGGTTGTTGAGCGAGCGCTCGCTCCTCGTACTCTGCGTTGTACTGGGCGCAATCCAGGTCTGGATTGTGCGATACGCAATGAATCAGGACGGGATGTCCTATCTGGACGTCGGGGACGCATACTTCCGTCGCGACTGGGCCAATGCGATCAGCGGCTATTGGAGCCCAATGTACACGTGGTTCCTGGGGCTCGCACTGTATGTGATGAAGCCTTCGATGTGGTGGGAGTGTATCACCGTCCACTTCGTAAATTTGATCATTTACGTTGGCGCGCTGTTCTCCTTTCGTTTTTTCCTTCATTCAGTGTTGCGCGCGCTCAGGGACAATGAGACAGAGAGCGCGGTCGACTCACAGCCCTTGTTCGAATCGCTTCTCTACGGGCTGGGATACGGCATTTTCCTTTGGGCTTCGCTGGTGCTGATCGATGCCGGCGACATTACGCCGGATCTGCTGGTGGCGGCCGTCTTGTTCCTGATCGCAGGGTATCTCGTCGATCTGCGCTATCACGAGTCTTACGGAAAGTTCGCGATGTTCGGAGGCTTGTGCGGAGCAGCATATTTGAGCAAAGCGGCGATGTTCCCGATCGGATGCGGCATGCTCGCGATCTTGCTGTTCTCAGGCAGAATATTGCGGCGTCGCGTATTGGGAGTGTTGTTGGCAGGTGTGATGTTCGCGGTTGTGAGCTTGCCTTATGTTGCCGCTTTGTCAAAACAGAAGGGACGACTTACTTTTGGAGACAGTGGGAAACTGGCCTATGCCAGCATGGTAAATCCCAACGTCCCGCAGAAGCATTGGCAAGGCGATCCACCCGAGGGCGGGACTCCGAAACACACGACCCGGCAGCTTCTCGACCGTCCTCCGGTTTTTGAGTTTGCCGAGCCGGTCGGCGGAACCTACCCTCCCTGGTACGATCCCTCGTATTGGAATGAAGGAGCACACGGGACCTTCCGGCTGCGGGCGCAGATTCGGGTTCTGGTGCAGAGCGCGCGGAACTACACAAAAATGCTGGTTCGTCAGATGGGACTGCTTGCAGGGATCCTTATCTTTATCTTCTGGGGCGGCGCGCCGACTCGAAGAGCGATCCTTGCCAACTGGCCGCTGATTGCCGCTGCAGGCCTTGGGCTTGGCGCTTACTCGGTGGTGCTGGTTAGGTCGCGATATATTGGCGGCTTCTTCGCGTTGTTGTTCGTTGCTCTTTTGGCCGGGATCCGCCTGCCAAGGAATACGCAGACTGCGTCCCTGACAAAATATGTGGCGGCGGGCGTGATGGTGACTATCTTGTTTTCGGTTGTAGCGCGTTTGGCGGAAACGGCTTACATGGCCAACACCGTCTATGGTGACGCCCTGCCGAAGGACGAGCTGGGAGTGGCGGAGGGTCTACAACGCATGGGATTGCGCGCCGGTGACCCGGTGGCGTCGATCGGTGATGGAACCGTCGACTACTGGGCGCGCCTGGGCCGCTTCAAGGTTGTGGCGGAAGTTTTTTCTCCCGAGCCAGGGCGTTTGCGGTTCTGGAGCGAATCGTGGGAACGCAGGAGACAGGCTTACGAATGCTTGAGACGCTCGGGAGCGAAGGCCGTCGTAGTTTGGGCTCCGCCAAACGGCGTCGACCCCGGCTGGCAACAAATTGGGACCACGAATTACTACGCGTATTTTCTCGCGAAATAGTGCGCCAACTCTCAACTTTCCAGTTATGATTCGAAAACTCACACTCGGCAGGAGTTCATCTTGGCGGTAGCCCCCACAGCGGAAGCAAATTATCAGCCGGTTCCCGTACCACTGAAAGAGTTGCAAACGGTTGAGGTCTCGGTCGTAATGCCGTGCCTGAACGAGGCTGAGACGCTGGAGACATGCATTGTCAAGGCTCGGCGCGCGTTACAGGAAGCGAACATTGCCGGCGAGGTGGTGATCGCGGACAACGGGAGCAGCGACGGCTCAGTTGAAATTGCAGAACGGCTGGGCGCGAGGATTGTGAACGTGCGTGCGAAGGGATACGGCAACGCATTGATGGCAGGAATCACAGCCGCGCGGGGCAAATACGTTGTGATGGGAGACGCCGACGACAGCTACGATTTCGGCCACATCCCGCGGTTTGTTGAACGACTGCGAGCCGGCGCCGACCTGGTAATGGGCAACCGTTTCCAGGGCGGAATTGAGCCGGGCGCGATGCCGTTTTTACATAAGTACCTGGGGAATCCGGTCTTGTCTCAGGTAGGGAAACTTCTGTTCAAGAGTCCCGTGGGAGATTTTCATTGTGGTCTACGAGGCTTCAGCAAAGCTGCGTTCGAACGCATGGGGTTGCAGACGACAGGAATGGAATTTGCCAGCGAGATCGTGGTCAAGTCCAGTCTGCTTGGGTTCTCCATCGCGGAAGTCCCGACCACGCTTTCTCCCGATGGGCGAAGCCGGCGTCCGCACCTGCGGACTTGGCGGGATGGATGGAGGCATCTGCGATTCCTGCTGCTCTTTAGCCCCCGTTGGCTGTTTCTGTATCCGGGAATCCTGCTGATGTTCGTCGGCGCGGCGCTAGGGCTGTGGCTGCTGCCGGCTCCGAGAGTTGTGGGGAATGTCACCTTTGACGTACACACCCTGTTGTATGCTGCGGCCTTCGTGCTGTTGGGATTTCAGGCCATCGCCTTCGCTTGTTTCACCAAGATCTTTGCGATCTCCGAGGGACTGCTCCCTCCCGACCCGCATTTGGATAAGATGTTTCGCTACATCACCCTCGAACTCGGGCTGGTGGTGGGCGGCGCACTTTCAATTCTTGGCTTGGCTATCTCGACGTACGCCTTGCGTACGTGGGGTGTCCGGCATTTCGGGCCGCTCGACATCTCGCACACACTGCGCCTTGTGATTCCAGCCGTACTCTGTCTGATATTAGGAGTGCAAACCATCTTCTCGAGTTTCTTCCTCAGTATCCTGGGACTGCGGCATCGATGAGTAGCCCGGAGTTTGATCTTCACGCCGACAGCTATGATGCAGAGTTGAATGAAGCGCTTTCGGTCAGCGGAGAAGACAAGCATTATTTCGCCAGCCGTCGAGTGCAGTGGCTGGCGCAATGCGTTGCAAAACTGGGAGAAAGTCCGTCGCACATTTTGGATTATGGCTGCGGCATCGGCGATACGTCGGGTTTATTGCAAACCGCTTTCGCCGCCGAGAGCGTCATAGGAGTCGATATTTCGCCGCGGTCGATCGAGTTGGCCGCGAGACGAAACGAAACGGCGGGCTGCCAGTTCAAGAGTTTTTCGGAGTATGCCAGCCTGGAGTCGATCGACTTGGTGTACTGCAACGGTGTCTTTCACCATATTCCAGTGAACATGCGAAGTTCCGCCGTCAAGTACATCTACGCGCGTCTGCGTCCGGGGGGGATGTTTTCGTTCTGGGAGAATAACCCGTGGAATCCTGGCACGCGATACATAATGGCGCAATGCGTCTTCGATCACGATGCCATCACGATTCCGCCGCCGCAGGCGAAGGCTCTCCTGCGGCAACAGGGATTCGAGATTGTGCGGACGGACTATTGCTTTTTCTTCCCACGATTCCTGGGCGCTCTGCGTTTTCTTGAGACCAGATTGGCGCGTTTTCCTTTTGGAGCTCAGTATCAGATTCTGTGCCGAAGGCCGTGACATTCCTGTTGATCGATATGACGGAAGGCGAAGGGAAGTTGGGCTTCCTCACAAATAATTCACGGCCGATCGACCAGAGCGGCGAAGCTCAGTCGCAATGCAGATCGATACGGTGGTTTTTTCGCATTCTGGCCGTCTGCCTGGCATTGGCGCGCATCGTGGCAGCTCGCAATACGATCGGCCCAGATCCCAGATCTTACATGGAACTGGCGCGTGCCATCCTGCGGCACGACTGGCCGATGATCACCACCGGACACTGGAGTGCCCTGTATCCCTGGCTGCTGGCCCCGTTGCTAGGGGTGGTCAAACCCTCGCTTCGCTGGGAATTTCCGGTCGCTCACGCATTAGCTTTTCCAATCTACCTTGTCTGCATCGCAGCATTTGAGTTTTTCTGGACAACACTTCTGCGGTGCCGCACCTTAATCTCTGATCAAGCCGGCGTGACCCATTCCCCGATTCCCGTGCTGCAAATGTGGGTGTTGGGCTACTCACTATTTACTTGGACGACAGTGGGAGGGATGATCCTGCTGATTAATCCGGATATGTGCGTAACCGCGATTGTACTGCTCGCAGCAGCGCTCTTGCTCCGGATGGAAATATTTCCGAACGCCGGCTGGCCCCTATACGTAGGGTTTGGAATTTGTTTGGGCTTTGGCTATCTCGCCAAGGCGTTTCTTTTTCCAATGGCGTTCGTCTTCTTGGGGATGATGATTGTAGTTTCCCGACACGCCCTCCGGCGAAAAGCCTTTTGCTTCGCACTCGCTGCGTTAAGTTTCACGGCCTTGGCAACGCCGCAGGTTGTGGCGCTTTCTCGCTCCAAAGGGCGCCTTACGTTTTCGGACTCGGGCAAACTAGCTATCGCCTGGCTCACCTACGGCCTCCCCTATCGAGATTGGCAAGGCGAACCTCCAGGTAGCGGCACGCCAGTCCATCCGACGCGAAAAATCTACGATCATCCCGCGGTCTATGAGTTCAACGGTCCTCTGAGGTCAAGCTACCCGCCCTGGTACGATCCCTCGTATTGGGATGATGGGATGTCCCCTGCGTTCCGCTTTGATACGGTAGCCAGGCATGTGATCCGTCAGGTCCTCGAACTCGGCCTGAACCTTCTACAGCCAACCGCATGGTTTGCGGGCATGCTGTTGACTCTTCTCTTCGCCGATCCCAGGAGCACATTGAAGGGGATGGCGCCTTACTGGATTCTGGTGGTGATCAGCGCCACTGCTTTTTCTCTGTTCTGCCTGACGCTGGTGGAAGGCCGCTACCTGTATCCGTGGGAAATACTAATTTGGGGTTCGGTTTTGGCGGCCGTACGCCTTCGGCGAGTCACGCTTCCGATGTACCGTTACCTCGCGGCCGCAGTCTCCCTCGCCTTGATCGCTGCCATGCTCAATCTCACATACCGGGGGTTCAGTTCGCATTTCCCCAGTGATGCCAGCCCGGAATATGCGACGGCCGAAGGGCTGCTGCGAATGGGAGTGCAGCCCGGAACAAAAGTGGGAGCCATCGGCTTCGATAACGATGCCTATTGGGCCTACCTGGCGCGGTTCGACATTGTGGCGGAGATCAATACCGAAGACACGTGTCTTTTTTGGAGCGAGCCGCCGGAGATTCAATCTCAGGTGCTGGAGAAATTTGCCGAAGCTGGTGCGAGCGTAGTGGTTGCAAATACCGGCGGTGGAGTCAAAACAACTTCGCGAGCGGTTCCGTTCGATCTGGCGGGTTGTGCTCGTCCGGGGCCGCAATGGAAGAATATCGAGGGCAGTCCGAATCACGCATTTTTCCCTCAGTAATCAAAGCTCGACCTTGAGTTTGTTCGGGCTCTCATCATCAGCGGTCTGAGTTCTGTGCGCCGGACTATTCGTTCAACTCAAAAGTAAACGGTTCGTAACTCCTTGGAAAGAAGGCGAATCCCGTTCTTGACATATATCACATATTGCAATATAAATATGTCGATCTGACATATGAAGCTGGGCGAGAAAATTCGTTACCTGCGCGAGGTGGAAGGCTCGCTGCGCGGCTTAGGTCGTCCCATGACGCAGCAGGAGATTGTGAAGGCGGTTCGGCAGGAGCTGCGCAAAAGCATCAGCCAGTCCTATTTGTCGCAGATCGAAAGCGGGAGGCGACGGCACATGACGCAGTCGTCTCGGGCGCTGCTGGCGAAGTTTTTTAAAGTACACCCCGGCTTCCTGGTGGATGACCCGGAGGGCTATCACACGGAGCTGACCTCGGATTTGCGCACGACAGAAGGCCAGCTGGATGTCTGGCTGCTGCAGGGTTCGGAGCGCTTCGTGAGCGATCCAGAAGTCAGCGCGGTGTTAATTAAAGCCGCGCGCGAGAAGGACACGCGGCGCTGTCTGCTGCTGTTGGGCGCGATCCTGGATACGCCGGGATTAGCGGAGCGGTTACTCGAAGCTTTGCGGCCGGAGTTGATGGTGAGCGGCCGTCGTCGTGGAGAAGATCAGGGCCGCGAGAGTTATCGCGAAAATCTTTCTCGCGAGAATCGGGGCCACGCGGCCGGTGCGGAAGGGAGGCGAATCCGATGAACCATTCCATGACCTGGGCGGACTTTTATCTGATCTGTTTCGCAGTCGGCTTCTGCTTGAGTTTCTTTTCGTTTGTGTTCGGCGGTGCACGGACAGGTCGATTGCATCTGCCACATTTGCACGGGCACGTGGGCGGAGCGCATCTTCCTCCCGCTGCCGGTGTGGCAGGTCATGCGCCAGTTGCGGCCGGCCACGCTCCGGCAGCAACCAATGAAGCAGGAAGTCAGACCGCAGCGCACACGGGTGGAGTTTCGCCGTTCAACTTCGTAACGCTGACAGCGTTTCTGGCGTGGTTTGGCGGGACGGGATATCTGCTGACGCGCTACTCCGGAGTTTGGGTTGGTTTTGGATTACTGGCTTCCATCACCAGCGGGCTAGTGGGCGGAGGCATCGTGTTTCTGTTTCTGAGCAGAGTGCTGATTTCAGAGGACGAGAATATGGATGCCGCCGACTACGAAATGGTCGGTGTGCTCGGCCGAATCTCCAGCCCGATTCGCGCTGCTGGAACCGGAGAGATGATTTACACGCAAATGGGAACACGCCGCGTCTGTGGGGTGCGCAGCGAGGATCGCAACGCAATCGGCAAAGGAACAGAAGTGGTGGTCACTCGCTACGAGAAGGGTATTGCTTACGTTCGTCTGTGGAGCGAGATGTCCGGCGAAGATACAGGTCCGGCCGAAGCTCCGAGGACAGCCGCTGACAAGGAGCAGAAACTATGACGCGTACCTGGTACAAGGCGCTGGCGGCGTCGTTGTGGTTTGCACCTGTGGCAATCGCGGTGCGTTATTGGCAAGTGTGGGATCGCCTCCCGATGCGTGTGGCTAGCCACTTTGATGCGGCAGGCCGGGCCAACGGATGGATGACACGCGAGGGTTCGCTGTACTTCGACCTCATCTTTCTAGCGTTCTTGGCAGGCATTTTTTTTGTCGCGCTGTTGGTCGTCCAGCGGAAATGTGGGTTGGGGAAGGTGCCGTGGGCGCTCCTTGTTTTTCTTCATGCGGAAATATGGACGTTGGTCTATCTCCTGAACTCCACGGTGAATTACAACCTTGACGGAACAGCGATTGCGATCCTGCCGCTTCTGATCGTGACCATTCTTGGCGGAACCATCATCGCGGCGCTTGCCCTGGGGGAAAAGCGTGGCAGCGCGTTCTCCGCCACGGAGGTGCTGGCGGAAGAAGTGCATTCGGGCAAGAGATTAGGCGGGTTTCTCCTTGCGGCCGCGGCCGGGCTGGCGGCGCTGGCGCTGGCGATTCCGAACTCAACGGCGCGGCTGGCTCTTGGCCTGAGCGCAGTCATTACTGCGGCCGCTTATGCCATGGCTTGGGATGGATTTCACTACTACTTTACCCGGCACGGAGTCGAGGTTCGAACCCTGGGATTTCGTCTGAAGTCGATCCCTGTGCTGCAGATCAGGAACTACGAGATTCAACCGTGGAATCCAGTAGGCGGATATGGAATTCGCGGGATAGGGAATCGAAAAGCCTACGTTT
Organism: Candidatus Sulfotelmatobacter sp.; assembly: GCA_035272245.1. GTDB lineage: Bacteria > Acidobacteriota > Terriglobia > Terriglobales > Acidobacteriaceae > Sulfotelmatobacter. Next base: position 13,260 of record DATEQW010000154.1, read on the forward strand.
GGGGAAAGTCGGGCGTTCGCGTCGAGATGTATGACGGCGAGGTCTTTCTAGGACACAACGATCCGCAGCGGATCGTGCATGACCTGAATGTGATTAAGCGATATCAACAGTCGTAACAGAAAAAGTTTGGGAGGGAGGCGTTATGTTCGAGATGTCACGCATGGTTGAGATTTGGATCTTCGCCGGGCTGGGAGTGATGGTTCTTCTGTTCCTGATGAGCGGAATGGCCAGGTTATATCGCAAAGCGGGGCCGCACGAGGCACTCATCGTGTATGGCCTGGGCGGAACGCGCGTGGTGCAGGGGCACGGCACGCTGGTGCTTCCCATGGTGCAAGTGTGCAAGGACCTGTCGCTGGAGCTGATGTCGTTCGACGTGGCGCCGCAGCAGGATCTCTACACGAAACAAGGCGTCGCGGTGACGGTGGAAGCTGTCGCGCAGATCAAGGTGAAATCGGATCGCGAATCTGTGCTGACGGCGGCCGAGCAATTCCTCACCAAGAGCGATCAGGAACGCGAAGCGCTGATCCGGTTGGTGATGGAAGGCCATCTGCGCGGCATCATCGGGCAACTCACGGTGGAGGAGATCGTGAAGCAGCCGGAGATGGTCTCCGACCGCATGCGCGGCACCTGCGCCGAGGACATGAACAAGATGGGGCTCGAGGTAATTTCGTTCACCATCAAGGAAGTCCGCGACAAAAACGAATACATCACCAACATGGGCAAACCGGATGTGGCCCGGATCAAGCGTGACGCCGACGTTGCTACCGCGGAAGCGGACCGCGATACTGCGATCAAGCGTGCGCTGGCGCAGCGGGAATCGGCCGTGGCCAAGGCGCAAGCGGATCAGGAACGCGTGCTGGCGGAAACATTGTCGTTGGCCAAGCAGGCGGAATCGCAGCGCGATCTGGAAGTGAAGAAGGCGCAATTCCTGGAAGTCACCAAACGCCAGCAGGCGCAGGCCGACAAGGCGTATGACATCCAGACCAACATCATGCA
>DATEQW010000155.1:0-14569 GCA_035272245.1 Candidatus Sulfotelmatobacter sp.
AGTTGTCGCAGTTTGTTATCGTGCCCACATGGGGCGGACCCCAGCTTTTTGCGGAGTAATTTTAGCGGCAGGCGAGTCCTCACGCATGGGGCGTGACAAGGCGCTGCTGCCGTGGCCCCCGTCGGCCGCAGGTTTCGAAACCACCGACACGTTCCTGTCTGCCGCCATCCGGCTCTTCTTTTCTCGCGTTGATGTCGTGCTGGTCGTCGCCGGCAAGAATGAAATCGCCCTGGCGCCCATCGTGTATGCCAACGGCGCCTCGCTGGTGGTGAATCCCGATCCGGCGCGCGGGCAGTTCAGTTCGTTGCGGATTGGCCTGCATGAGGTTCTCAACCGCGGCCGGGATGCCGCCATGGTTACGCTCGTGGACCGGCCACCGCCTCGGGTGGAAACGATTGCGACGCTCGAAGCGGCGTTCGAACGAGCCACAGCAAGCAGGAAATGGGCGGTGATCCCCGAATACCAGGGAAAACACGGGCATCCAATACTCGCGGGCCGGGAGATGATCGAAGCTTTTCTGAGGGCTGCCGAAACCTCGAACGCCCGCGATGTGGAGCACGCGCACCAGAGTGAAATTGAGTACGTTCCGGTGGACGACCCGCTGGTTGCGCTTAATGTGGACACACCGGAACAGTATGCGGCTTTGCCGCCCCAGCTTTTGCCATCGAGTTAATTCCCGCCAGGGCCAATTACTTCATGACGCGTCTTACAACTACTCAAACCGAATTCATCGAAAGTGTACTTAGTCTGAAACCGCTCGTCGCCGCGTTTGACTGCGACGGCACGCTCTGGTCGGGGGACGCCGGGGAAGGATTTTTCGCCTGGGAACTGGAACCGGGAGAAAGCCTGGTACCGGAGTCGATTGCGCGCTGGGCTCGCCCGCGCCATGCCGACTATGAAGCGGGCCAGGTCGCCGAAGAGGTCATGTGCGGAGAAATGGTCACCATGCATCGCGGGCTGCGGGAAGAAGTCGTGCAGCAGGCCTGCGACGCCTACTTTTCGCGGGCAATCAACGCCGGTATTTTTCCGGAAATGCGCGAACTGGTGCGGCGCCTGCTCGATTCCGGATGCGAGGTCTGGGCAGTTTCTTCTTCGAACCAATGGATCATCCGCTCGGGCATGCGCTGCTTCGGCATCCCGCAGAACCGCATCCTGGCCGCCGAAACGGCAGTCGAGAACGGCATCATCACCGACCGTCTCATCCGGGTTCCCAGCGGTTCGGGCAAGCCGGAGGCGATTCGGGAGGTGGTCAATGGCACACTGGACTGTGCCTTCGGCAATTCGGTCTGGGATCGCGAGATGCTGGAAATGTCGAAGCACCCGTTCGCTATCAACCCGAACCCGAATTTGAAGGCGATTGCGCTCGCCAAGGGCTGGAGGGTCTATCAGCCGGACGCCCTGTCACTCTAGAGGTTCGAAGTGGGGGGACTGAATGCCGAGTTCTGCGAAGGCTTCGTCCAGGGTGCGGACAACTTTCAGCAGCGGGCGTTTACGCTCTCCCACGATCTGAAACATGCGAGACATACCAAATCCAACCGTGGTCGGGGCAACGACTATGCGCGGACGTTTGGCCGGATCTGTCACGGCTGGTTCCAGATTTGCCAGTTCGCGCAAAAATGCGGCGGACACGGCCCACTCCGCGGAGGAGTAGTCCGAGATAGCCGCGCGGGCATCGGTCGCGGCCCAATATTCTTGCCCAGTCCGGTAAAATTCTCCGAGTAATTCATCGGTGAGCCGGCCCTCAAATCGGACCAGTAGCACCTTGTTGACTGGATCGAACTCAAATCGGGACCCCATTGAGAGCCTCCAGCCCCCAACCTGAAAACCGGAAAATTCCGAGTTACATTGACTAGGGTCTTGCGGACCGACCGGCGAACAGAGAAGAACTCGGTACCGCAGCTACGCTATCCCGCTTTAGGTAGGTGTCCCGTGACCCCCGTCACAGTCCAGTGTGATGCAATCGCGCAGCGTACCATGCCGGCAAGGCTAACCTTACAGCCCCCTCAAGAGCATGGCGAGTGTGTCCATCGCCAGGTGGCCGGCGTGGGTGGAGGCTTGCGGCAGGCCCCCGACTCTGCGAAGCAACTCTTCCCTTCTCACCTGCCGCGCATCCTCTACATTCTTGCCTTTGATCAACTCTGTGATGGCTGACCCGCAGGCCATCGCTGGCACGCATCCCTTGGCGCGAAAGCGAATGTCGGAGACGCGCCTCCCCTCCAGTTTCAGCGTGAGTTCCAGGATGTCGCCGCAAACGGGGTTCTGCGACCGTGCGCAAGAGTCGGGAGATTCAACCTCGCCCGGGTTCCGCGGGTTCTGAAAATGATCGAGGAGTTCGGCGGAATACACAGAGCGATTGTAATGCGGCAGCCGCGATGCTCTGTCGGAAATTCCGCCGCGTGAATAAATTGCGGCCTCATAGTTTAGGATTAGCATCATGACCATTACTTCAAATCCCCACGGGGTCGCCGAAGTGCGCAAAGCAGCGGACCGTTTGAATTCCGAAGCGCGCACGGCGGATCAACTAATGAAAGACATCACGCTCCTGCTAAACCAACACATGCTGAAGTACAACTGGGTGGGCTTCTACTTGCTCGAACCCGGGGCCGATCCGCCCATGCTGGTGTTGGGACACTACCAGGGGGCGATGACTCCGCACACCCGCATTCCTCTGAACCAGGGCATCTGCGGCGCCGCGGCATCGTCGGGCAAGACCGTGGTGGTGGATGATGTGCACAAAGATGCACGCTATCTTGCCTGCTCGCTGGAAACGAAATCCGAGATCGTGGTTCCAGTCTTTGTGCGCGGCCAGGTAGCGGGCGAACTCGATATTGACAGTCATTTCCCAGCGGCATTCGGTGTCGAAGACCGAGCCTTGGTCGAATATTGCGCTCAGCTGGTTGGAAAACGACTGGAAAGGGCGTGAACCGAAACTGCCAGCTTCCAGCTCCTGGCTACTAGCTGCTGGCAATCCTCTACGAAAGACCGCTCGCTAGTAGCCAGACGCTAGCAGCCAGAAGCGCTTTTCATCCATGAAACGAGTCGTAGCCGCACTGATCCTGAAAGATGACCTCCTCCTCGCCTGCCAGAGGACGCGACACCAGCCCATGCCGCTCAAATGGGAATTTCCGGGAGGCAAAATCGAAGAAGGCGAGCAACCTCGCGAGGCCATGCGCCGGGAACTTGAAGAAGAACTGGGAATCGTGGCCGAGGTGGGCACGGAGGTCGCCCGCATCGTCCATGAATACCCGGGCGGAGGGTCGGTGGAGCTCCGCTTCTTCGAAGTGCGCAATTATGAGGGTGAAATTGAGAACCGAATTTTTCGCGAGATACGATGGGTGACCAGGCGGGAGCTGCTGGGACTTGATTTCCTCGAGGCCGACTTGGGACTGGTGAAGGATCTGGCGGCTGGAAAAATCCTGTAAGGCTTCACCGACTACCCCGTCCCTCCACGCACGGTTCCGTACACCAGCAGCACCGTCAATACGATCATAATCACGGTGGTCGCCCAAGCGATGATGTTGAATGTGGGTTTATTCACGAATTCGCCCATCAGTTCCTTCTTGTTGATCAGGAACAACATGAAAATGAGCACGAAGGGCAATACTGCCCCGTTGACCACTTGTGAAAACACGATGATCTTCACCAGCGGAATCCGAGGGATCAGGATCACCGCTCCCCCGGCGGCGATGAGCACTGTATACAGCCAGTAAAAGGCGGGGGCTTCCGAAAATTTTCGCCCCACCCCTGATTCGAAACCTAATCCTTCACAAACCGTGTAGGCCGTCGAAAGCGGCAGAATCGAAGCCGCAAACAGCGAAGCATTGAAGAGCCCCAGCGAAAACAGTATGTACGCGTAGTCGCCAGCCAAGGGACGAAGCGATTGGGCGGCATCGGCAGCGTCGCGAATGTCCCGATGACCATGCAGGTAGAGCGTAGCCGCGCAGGCCACAATGATGAACCATGCCACCACATCGGTGAAGATGCACCCCACAATCACGTCGAGCCGCGAAGCTTTGTACTGGCGCCGCGTGATTCCTTTTTCTACGACCGACGACTGCAGATAGAACTGCATCCAGGGCGCTATCGTAGTCCCGACAACGCCGATCACCATGTAAAGGTACGAGTCGTGCCGGAAAGCCGCCATCTGCGGCGGCTTCACCGTGGCCCTCACTGCCTCAATCCAAGCCGGCTTGGCCAGCACGCCGGCAAATATATACGTGACATAGAAGAACGAAGCCGCCAGGAATACTTTTTCAACGCTTTTGTACTGCCCTTTGACTACGATGAGCCAGACGATCACGGCACAGATCGGCACTGAGATGTACTTGGAAACTCCGAACAACTCCATGCTTCCCGCAATACCGGCAAACTCGGCGATGACGTTGCCGAAATTTGTAATCAGAATGCCGAGCATCATGAGGAACGTAATCCGCAGGCCGAATTCTTCCCGGATCAGATCGCTCAGGCCCTTGCCCGTCACCGCCCCCATGCGGGCGGACATCTCCTGCACTACGATCAGGGCAATCGTAATCGGGATCATGGTCCACAGCAGGGTGTAGCCGAACTGCGCGCCGGCAGCCGAATAGGTGAAGATGCCGCCGGAATCGTTATCGACATTCGCGGTGATGAAGCCCGGCCCTACCACGGCAAAAAACAACAGGATCCGGAACTTCCAACTTCTCAGAAATTTCATGCGCACGGGCTTCAGCGACGTTCAAATTGGCAAAACAGAACGATCAGAATAAATGCAGAACGCGCTGTCTGGATAGGTGAATCTGCAAAACTGAGAAAGTTTTCTCATAGAGACGCGGCTTGCTGCGTCTCCTGCCGCGGAGCGAGACAGGGCAAGCCCTGTCTCTACAACCAAGGGAGGAACCATGACTACAGCTTGGAGCGCAGCATCGCGATCACATCATCCGGCGTGATCACGCCGGTCAGTTGATTGTGCTCGTCGATCACCGGCAAGGTCAGCAGGTTGTACTTGTCGAAGAGTTCGGCGAATTCCATTTCTTTCGCGTCTTCGTGGCAGGAAACAAGGGGCTCCTGGGCCAAGGCCAGCAGCGGCGTCGAGGAAGACGCCAGCACGATCTTCACCAGCGGCACCGCGCCCGCCAGGGTGCCGTGAGAATCCGTGAGGTAAACGGTGCTCATGTTTTCCATGCGGCCTTCGAACGTGCGCATGGCCGCGACCGCGTCGTCGGCTGTCGCTGTCACTGACAGTGCAATGTACTCGGTGGTCATGCGACCGGCCGCTGTATTCTCTTTGAACTCGAGCAGGTCGACGACTTCCTGGCGCTCTTCGGGTTGCATCTGCACCAGGATTTCCTCAGTTCGCTCATCGGACAGGTCGCCCAAAAGATCGGCAGCCGCGTCGGGTTCCATCTCCTCGACAATGTCGGCGGCCCGGTCGGAATCGAGGGATTCCAAGACCGATTTCTGCACCTTGGGCTCGAGTTCTTCCAACGCACCCGCGGCAACACCTTCGTCCAGCGTTTCGAAGACCGCTTCGCGCTCATCGGGGGCCAGATCTTCCACGATGTCGGCAATGTCGGCGGGATGGAGCTTGGCCAGCCGCTCATGCGAAATCTTCAGCCTGACGCGCCGCGCCGGGTCGGTCTCGATGAGATCCACGAAATCCCACGGGATCTCGCGGGGCGGGATCCGCAGGAGCAAGATTCGAAGCGCAGCCGCTGGGACCATGCCTTTGAGGAGACGGCGAATGGCTCCCCTCGCGCCCACGTCCACACCGCCAACTCTTAAGACGGCGCGATTCTGGGCGATGTCGTGATAGAAATCGACATCGTTCACGCGCACAACTTTGCGGCCGTGCACGTCAATCACCTGCTGGTCGAGCAGATCCCGACCGAGCAGGAACAGTCCCTCGGAGCCATCGGACGCGGTCCATTCCGCAGCCGTAGTGGAGGCCCGAATGCCGCCATTGATCGTGGAAATGGCAGTCAGGGGCAACACGCGATTTCCCGCAGGCGTCTTGACGATCAGCGAGGCAACGCGCGAGCGGTCCTCCTGCGGGGCGAGGGCCACCTCGCGCACCCGGCCGCTGGCGGCGCCAGAGGCGTCGTAGACGGTCGAGCCCAACAGTTCGCTCAGCGAAACGGTGGCCATCACCAAGAGAATACTCAAGAGCGTGCGTGGATGCCAGATGAATGAGCGCTCCGTCACACAGGTCGTAACCAGGGGACATTTCTATTGTGGTATGACATCGGCCGCCGTGCCGGTTGACACGCATCGATGCGGCTGACTAAACTCTGCCTTCCTCACTTCACAGCCTGCGCTCGTTGCTTGAGCGGCCGGCTACAACAGGAGTCTATGGCAAAGCGTCCTCGTATCGCGGTGGTGGGCAGCGCCAATGTTGACTTGACCACGTTCTCAGACCAGTTTCCCAAGCCGGGGGAAACCATTTTTGGCCAGAAGTTTCATCTGGGATTTGGAGGGAAAGGCGCGAATCAGGCGGTCGCTGCCCGGCTTTGCGGAGCCGACGTGTTGATGGTGGCGCGCGTCGGGGACGATCTGTTCGGCCCCTCAACCATCAAGAACTTTGAAAAACTTGGCATCGATGCCACGCATGTGCGCCAGGTTAGTGGTGTGTCTAGCGGAGTAGCACCGATCTTCGTCGATTCCTCGGGACAGAATCGGATCTTCGTCGTCAAAGGCGCCAATGATACGTTGAGACCTGCCGACGTGGATGCCGCCGCGGATACGCTGAAGAGCGCCGACTGTATCGTCCTCCAGTTCGAGATCCCGCTGGAGACCGTGTACTACACCATCAAGTTTGCGCGGAAGAACGGTATCCGCTGCATCCTGAATCCGGCTCCCGCGCAGCCGATCGACGTAAAAGCGATTGCAGACCTCGATTACTTTGTTCCCAATGAGAGTGAGGCTGAGGCGATTTCCGGGATGCCGGTGCGCGATGTTGACGATGCCAAGCGCTGTGCGAGCAAGCTTCTGGCCAGCGGAATTCGGCGCGTGATTATCACTCTGGGCTCGAATGGCTCGCTGCTTGCCGGAAGTGAGGGTATGGAGCACGTGCCCGCGTTTAGCGTGAAGAGCGTGGACAGTACCGGTGCCGGCGACGCTTTTATTGGCAGCTTCGCTACCTTCCTAGGCGAGGGTCTGCCCGAGCGGGAAGCCGTTAAGCGCGCCAACCTTTACGCGGGACTTTCGACTACCGGAGTGGGTACTCAGAAATCTTTCTACGACCGCGCGCGCTTTGATGCCGAGTGGGCTGGCAGAAGCAAGGGCTAGAGCGAAAGTGCGACCGCTCCTCAACTCTTAACTTTTAGATTTGTCATCCCGAGCGAAGCGAGGGATCCGCAGTTCGCAGCAAAATGCGGATCCCTCGCTTCGCTCGGGATGACAATTTACTAAGAGTGTCGCTCGTGCACAGCTGCCTCACCGCTCCATCAGCAGAACTTTCTCTGCATTGTCGATCTCGGTTAGCTTGACTTCGATCACTTCATTGTCAGTCGTTTGCACAGTTCGACCGGTGAAGGTGGCTTCGACGGGTAATTCACGATGGCCGCGGTCAATCAGCACCAGCAACTGTACCTGGCTTGGGCGTCCGTGGGAAAAGAGGGCGTCGAGGGCTGCGCGCGTGGTGCGGCCGGTATAAAGCACGTCGTCGATCAGCACGATCTTCTTGCCCTCGATGGAAAACCCGATTTCAGCTTCCTGCACCACCGGCTTGGGGCCAAGGGTAGAAAGGTCATCACGGTAAAACGTGATATCGAGCGTGCCCACCGGCACTTTCTTTTTTTCGACGTGTTGAATCATTTTGCTCAGCCGCTCGGCGATGGGAACTCCGCGACGGCGGATTCCGACCAGTCCCAGGCCGTCCGCGCCACCGTTCTTTTCGAGGATTTCGTGAGCCAGCCGCACCAGGGTGCGTTCAATCTCCGAACTCGACATCAACTGCGCTTTTAGCCTGAGCGCTGTTTTGCGGACTGCATTCTTCTTAATCGTCATGGCACGAGTACCTTATCAAACTCGGCCTAGTTTCGGGAACTCCCGGGGCCCTGGCTGGAGGGTAAATCTATTTGTAGGATTTTGGCGGCAGCAGGAATTGAAACCCGAAATAACCGACGAAATAGGACTGATTGGGACGGGTGGGCTCAAGGGCGCGTCCGGTCATGAGGAGAAGGATCACCGGGCGATGGATTTTGTAGCGAGCACCCACGCCAATCGTGGGCTGGTTCTCGGAGGGATGGAAGGTGCCTTGGGCATAGAACTCCATGTCCATTTCGAGTTTTGAAGTGAAATCGTGGCCGAGTACCAGGCCGGTGAGCCAGCCGTTTGGTCCTTGATGGGTAAACTGATAACCGATTTCGTAATCCACGCCGACGGGGCCAAATTTCCGGGAGAATTCGACAGGCATAAGGAAACTCTGGCTGGCAGGTGTGACGCCGCGCCGGACCGCGTCGTTGGGATTGTTCAGGAAGGCTTGGGGGAAAATCGAGATGTTGAGGCCGGATTCCCCGGCATCGTAGAAACGCCACTTGACGCCGAAATTAGATTGACCGAGACCAAACTTGGCCCCGGAAGCCGGATTCTGCACGCGCAACCAGGCATTTTCGTAAGTGAGCTGAATGCGATCGCCAACTCCGAAATTGATGTCGAGATCGGGCGTGTGGGAGACGGATTGATTGCTGTAGAGAAAGGGCATGTAGCCGAGATTGATTTCCCAATTGAGATGGCCAGGAGTGCCCGGATCGTTGGTGTAATAAGGTGGGCCGCCTTGGGCAAATGCCGAGGCTAGGAAAGAGAAGAAGATGAGGCCGCGCAACAAAACGACAGGACCAGGCGCAGGAAGCAGGAAAACGAAGGATGGAATCAACCTGCGCGCACAACCGTATTTTCGTGCCAGCGATTCCCCTGCCATTTTTGCTTGATCCCCTCGAATGATAAGACGAGTTTTACTGGATCCAGACCGTCTTGATATTCACAAACTCGCGGATGCCTTGCACCGCGAGTTCGCGCCCGTGGCCCGAGTACTTTACGCCGCCGAACGGCAAGCGTGGATCGGAGGCCACCATCTTGTTCAAGAAAACCATCCCGGCATCGAGTTCGTTAATGAATCTTCCGGCTTCCGCAGGATCGTTCGTCCAGGCGCTGGCGCCCAACCCGAAACGACAGTCGTTGGCGATCTGGATGGCTTGATCTACATCCTTGACGCGAAAGATTGACGCCACCGGGCCAAAGAATTCTTCCTTGTAAGCCGGCGAATCTTTCGGAATGTCGGTCAGCACCGTGGGCGGGTAATAATTGCCCGGGCGTTCAAGCGGATGGCCGCCGGTCAGCACTCGCGCACCTGCAGCCACACTTTTTTGCACGTCGGCATCGAGAGTAGTAACCGCGTCCGCGTTGACGAGCGGACCGAGCTGGGTGCTCGGGTCGAAGGGATCGCCCACACGCAACTCCTGCATGCGTTGGACAAACTTGCGTTCGAACTCCGCAGCTATTTTTTCCGACACGATAAAGCGCTTGGCCGCGATGCACGACTGGCCGTTGTTCTGGATCCGCGCGTCGACGGCCGTGGCCACCGCCGTGTCCAGATCGGCGCTGGGCATGACGATAAAAGGATCACTGCCCCCCAGTTCCAGAACGACTTTCTTGATTCGCTTGGCAGCGGACATTCCGACTTGAATCCCCGCCTGCTCACTGCCGGTTAACGTCGCGGCCACAACGCGAGGATCATTCAGGATGCTGTCCACTGGTCCGGAGCCGATCAGCAGCGTCTGGAACACACCCGGGGCAAAGCCGGCACGGTGAAGGATGTCCTCAATCTTCAGCGCGCACTGTGGAACGTTCGAAGCGTGCTTCAGCAGTCCGACATTCCCCGCCATCAGCGCGGGCGCCACAAAGCGAAATACCTGCCAGAAGGGGAAGTTCCATGGCATGACGGCAAGGATGGGACCGATCGGCAGATAGCGGATGAAGCTGCGCTTAGCCCCCGTTTCCACAATTTCGTCCGCCAGAAATTTTTCGGCGTTCTCGGCATAGTAGCGGCATCCGGTGGCGCACTTCAGCGCCTCGCCCACGGCGGACTTCAGCGTCTTTCCCATTTCCAGCGTCATCAAATGGGCACACTCGTCCTTTTCCTTCTCCAGGATCTCGGCCGCGCGCATCATCTTGCTCGCGCGTTCCGCGAACGAAGTCTTCCGATGGCTGCGGAAGGCGGAAACCGCCAACTGCAACTTCTGCTCGATCTGCGCCCCGGTCAGAGGCTCGAAGGTCTTCACGACCTCGCCGGTCGCTGGATTGGTGGTCGCTATCGCCATGGTGATTTGCTCTCCTTCGCCGGGTCCTGCCAAGAGGCTTGTGGACTAACCGCCAGCAGCCGCTTGCGGACAATTATCTTGTGGCCGGCCCACAATATTAATTGATAGGCAGTCCGCATCAAAGCCAATACCTTTATCGAACGGTACATGCGCTCCGACGGGCAACGGAGGCAATAAGGTGCTAGCCTTCCCGGGCCTCGATATGGCGGTAGTAATCACGAGCACCAACTACAACACGCGAGGCATGCACGAACAGACAGACAAACTGCTCGCTAACCACATACTCGCATCGGTTGAATAGCAGGCAACGGATCTTCACGACATCCTCCATCTGCTCTCACCGCACAAGTATGCGTGATGATTCTCACTGACTTCCGTCTCAGGCCAAGCGGAAACTGTAGAGGCGGGAGCTTTATAAGTGAGCGTCCACCACGATGCGTCCTGGCCGCGGTGGATGCGTCATACGGTGGAGGGACGTGCGCCTCGCCCCTCCCGTCTATGAAGAGCTTTCTCCACACTGTCGACACCAAGAAGTCTTTCGAGGCGGCAGTCGAGGCTGTTGAGACAAAGGTGGTGGAGAAAAACTTCCGCGTGATCAACACCTACGATGTGGCGGCCACGCTGACGGAACAGGGCTACCCTAGGAGTCCGCTGAAGATCATCGAAGTCTGCAATGCGCGCTACGTCAGCGAGGCCCTGGATAAGGACATCAACGTAGCTCTCATGTTGCCGTGTCCCATCGCCGTCTACACGGAGGGCCCGAAGACCTTTATCAGCACCATGCGGCCCTCAGCCATGGTTGCGCTCTGTCCTGCCTCGGGTCTGGAGGAAATCGCCGCCCAAGTCGAAAGAGTGATCCTGCAGATTGTCGATGAGGCAGGCAAATAGACGGTTTCGTCTGTAGCGGAGCAGCCATTTATTCCACTAAAACCCACGTGTACATCGGAATTGTTTTGGGAAGACCAGTCTTGCGGGAATGAGAAGGCGGGGAAAAAGGTAAAGGCTGTGACATTGGTTATGCTCTAGCCACCAACTCCTGCGAGGGAGCTAACAGCGTGGAGACATGCACCGTCACAGCCCTTGATGCGATCACCGCTTTCGCGGTCCCAAACCCCAACTTCCCCTCGCAGAGCCGTCGGTTTTTTCAGGTCTGGCTGCTCTTCAGGTTACCCCGCCGAGCTGATCACTCAGCTTACTTCGGACCGGCAAAAGTTTTAATTAAGCCAACCCTTTCAGCCGTCGACGGAAGCAACCCTAGAGATCTGCTCGAAGATTGTCAATGCCCGTTTTCAGTGCAATCGGCCTGGTGCGATGAATCAAAATCCAGAAACGCAACCCATTGAATCATTGCTGCTTAATGAAAGGCAGATTAAATTCTTTCCATTTTTGCACAGGAACATCCACAGATCCCGAAGTCGTGGTGCAACCACAAGTTTGTGTGTAGAGGAACCTGCTCAGCATCTTGACGGCGAGAAATAGATCACGCATAGTGATTTGTCATCTTAACCAGCGCAATGTCAGATCTCGTGGCCTACGTCGACGGCGGCTCTCTCGGGAATCCGGGTCCGTCTGGCATTGGAGTGGTAATTGACGGCCCCACCGACGGCACCATCAGAATCGCCAAATGGATAGGACACCAGGACAATAATGTCGCCGAGTATCTTGCTCTGCTGGAGGCGCTGCAATGTGCCCTGGGGCTTAAGGCCAAGACACTTCACGTATTTTCAGATTCCGAAGTAATGGTCAAGCAGATGAGCGGTGAGTACAGCTGCCGCAGTCCGCGGCTCTATTCATTGAATTGGATCTGCCGAAAATTGGCCCGGTCGCTCGATTTCTCAATCTCCCACGTTCGCCGTGAGCACAACACTGAGGCCAATGGTTTGGCCAGCTCGGCCGCTCGCAGGAAGCTTTGCTAATCCTCTATCAGATGAAACGTTTGCTGAATATGACGAACGCCGCTTGAGGCGTCAGAGGCTCGTGGGCCTGCCGGAGAGAAGCTTTAAGAGCACGGGGCGAATCACTTCCGGTTGGTGCTGGTCTGCGCTGCCGGCCAGAGTGTACATGCGCTCGAACCCGCGAGGGCCTTCAACTTTCATCTCCCAGTCATCGCTGGCGCGAGAGCCAACAATTGAGATCCGCCAATTGCCGGGCTCCTCACAGAGTGCGTGTTCGATCGAGGCGACAATCTCGGAGCGGGTGGCGAGATCACCCGTGTTCTGCATTTCGACGATGACGGCCATGATGTCTCTTATTGTAACGAGCGCAGCGCAACGTTCGGAGCAGTCGGATTGGCAATCTCTTTCAGTGGTGCAATTGGAAGAGGTCCGGCTGCGCCGCGGTATCTGCACAATCCCGAAAGTTGCTCAAACCAACCCCAATCAGCCGATAGCGCTGCTGTGGACTGAGTTTCACTCGTTCCCGAAGGCCCAGTGCGATGTCTGTGAGCTCTTCGCGGGAGGAGGGAGGTGAGCCCGGCGTATGGCTGCGCGTAAGAATCCTGAACTCGCTCGTCTTCAGTTTCAGAACCACTGTCCACGCAATCCGCGACTCTTTGCGCGAGGCGGACCAAACCTTTTCTGCGAGCCGACGGATCATTGGCTCGGTTTCGGCCAAAGGAACGTCATGCTCGAACGTATCCTCGGCGGATATCGATCGGGTAAGCCGGTCCGGAACCACCTCACTGTCGTCGATGCCCCTCGCGAGTTCGTGCAGGCGCAGACCATATCGGCCGAACGCGTGTTCGAGCTGCGACAAATCGATCTTTCGCAAATCGGCGACTGTCTGTATTCCGAGTTTCGCTAATTTCTCTCCGGTGACTTTGCCGACTCCGGGCAGGCGTCCAACCGGCAACGGCAGCAGAAAGGTGTCTATCTCCTCGGGTCGGATGACGAAGAGTCCATCAGGCTTGCGCCAGTCAGAGGCGATTTTCGCCAGGAACTTGTTCGGCGCGACGCCGGCTGAAGCGGTCAAATTCAATTCCTGCCGGATTTGCTCGCGAATTGTGCGTGCCACCAGGGTGGCCGTCGGCAAGCCCGTGTTGTTCTCGGTAACGTCTAGGTACGCCTCGTCGAGCGACAGTGGCTCGATCAGGTCTGTATGGCGTTTGAAGATCTCCCGCACGCTGTGCGAGACTGCCCGATAGCGAGTGAAATCCGGAGCAATAAAGACCGCAGCCGGGCACAAGCGTTCCGCTCGCGCCGTCGGCATGGCTGAGTGGACACCGAAAGCCCTCGCCTCGTAAGAAGCCGCACAGACAACAGAACGGTTGCCTTTCCAAGCGACGATTACGGGCTTCCCGCGGAACTGGGGATTATCCCGCTGCTCGACGGAAGCGTAAAAGGCATCCATGTCGACGTGGATGATTTTCCGGTTGCCCATTTGCCAACCATACTATCCCGGGCCCAAACGACTGCGGACGTCATGCCGTATCAGGGCCGTCGCAAATTGTGGGTGCGGTAAATTCTAGGAATGCAGGCAGCTTCGAGCTTCTATTCTGCGCTCGCGACTTTCGTGCTCTTTCTGCATGCGCTGTTCCTGGTGTGGGTCGTCTTCGGCGCCTTTTTGACGCGCTTTCGCCCGGTTCTTCGCTGGTTGCATATCGGTTCCCTGATCTGGGGAATTCTGACGGAACTGCTTCCTTGGCCATGTCCCCTGACGCTGCTAGAGAACTGGTTCGAAGCCAAGGCCGGAGTCGAGCCATACCAGGGCGGATTCCTGCTTCATTACCTGGACAAGCTGGTCTATCCCGACATCTGCGCAACCGTTCTGACGGTTGCGGGAGTACTCGTCTGCGTTCTAAATCTCGCGTTCTATGGGTGGCAGATGTGGACCCCAGGCCGGCGCTGATTGCCGACGCCTCACGCTTTCAGCTGGCCCGGCGAAACGAGACCAACTCCCACTGTCCATCGGGCGTCGATGGCTGTTGTCGAAGAATGTAGAGATTTCCGTCGTCGGCCAAAACTTTGTAAGAGACGCAGTCTACGCCGTACCATTGATCCAGAACTTCCTCAACCAGATACTCTCTTCCTTCCAGGCGAAATCGAACCGGGCGTTCGTCGGCCTTTCGTCCGGCGTAGCACTCCACTGCCAGCTTCATGAGTTCCATTATCGCCGGGATGAAAGCAAGTCGCACAGCACGCGACTGGAATTCAGCGCTCGAAGATCAAAAAGGGAGAAGCAAGACGCGAGGCCATCAAGCGATTTGCGATGGCAACGCAGAAGAGCGGGATGACTGGCTGATTCGGTTGAACAGTTGTACGACTCCGGCAAGGTGG
>DATEQW010000156.1:0-15888 GCA_035272245.1 Candidatus Sulfotelmatobacter sp.
AAGACCGGCGACCCCGCTCAGGATTTTCGTTTTCTCTGGGTCACAAACTTCCCAATGTTCGAGTGGGACGAGGGAGCCAAGCAGTGGATGGCGGCGCATCATCCCTTCACTTCGCCGCATGAGGAAGATATGAAGTTGCTCGAGTCCGGCGTCGAGTCCGTGAATGATCCGCAATCGCCGCTAAGCGCCGTCCGCGCACTCGCTTACGACGTGGTTCTAAACGGCACCGAACTCGGTTCAGGCTCAATCCGAATTCACCGCCAGGACGTGCAAAGCCGCATCTTCCGCGCCCTCGGCATGACCGAAGACGAAGCCCGTGCCCGCTTCGGATTTTTTCTTGAAGCCCTCGAGTACGGTACGCCCCCGCACGGCGGAATCGCCCTCGGCCTCGACCGCATCGTCATGATCATCGCCGGCGCCGAAAGCCTGCGCGAAGTGATTCCCTTCCCCAAGACCGCCCGCGCCGTCGACTTGATGGTCGACGCCCCTACTCCCGTCAGCGACGCACAACTGCGCGACCTGGGAATCTCAATAAGAAAAGCGAAGAGCTGATCGCTCTTCGCAGGAAGTATCAGCCGATTGCAGTTATTGCGCTGGCGGAACCACCGCAGGCGTCAGGCTCGCCTTCACCGCCGCGCCGGACAATTCATCTCCACGGAAATACTTGTCCTTCGCCGCCTTCATCTCCGGCATCGCCACATACGGCTTGCTGTAGTCGTTGGCCGCGTTCCAGAACAAGAATCCAATGCCACCTTTTTCTTTCGCGGTCGCGACCTGCACCTTGATGTATTCCGGCGAATACGTTTTCGTCCGCCAGTGGAAGGCCTGCAGCCACGGCCGAATTACAACTCCGCTGCCCTTCGTGATCAGTTCGAAGCGCTCCATCGACTCGCCAATGAAATGCTCCGGCGCGTCGCCGGGGTGTTCAATGTTATCCATGCCAAAAAAGTGTGAGGGATAGATCATAGGCGAGAGCACGTCGCAGTATTTCGCCATTCCGACGATGTCCTGCCCCGTGTGTGAAAGATCCACGCTTCGCTGCCAAGCCATCACGCCAAAAACATCCAGCGAAAACAACACGCCGGTAGGGTGCAACTCGGCATAAGCTTTCTTCAGGAAGTCAGTAATCACGTCCGACCGCTGCCACTTCGGATGCTCATTCTGGAACACAAAGCTCGCGTCTTTCTGATCGCCCTCGGCCGGAAAACGAACGTAATCAAACTGAATTTCATCCGCTCCGGATTGCGCCACAAACTTTGCCAGCGCGATATCGAAATCCTGCACCTTCGGCTGCGAAGGATCAGTCCACACCAGCTTCCCGTTCTCGCGCCACGGCTGCTTCGTTCTCTTCGACTGCACCGCCAGTTCGGGATGCTCAACCACCATGCGCTCGTCGCGGAAGATGGCGATGCGGGCGATGGCGTGCATGTTCTCGGAGTGCAGGAAGTGAACGAACTTCGGCAGATCGTGAATATACACCTGGTGCTTGCCGAGCAGCGGATGCTCGAACGGAATGTTCACGCTCCCATCGGAATCCTTAATATCGAACACCACCGCATTGCCGCCAACCTCTCGCCAGTGCCGGATGATACGCAGTCCGTGATCGCTGGCCGCCATCACGCCGGTCAGGTAAATCGCCCTTACTTCAAAATCCTTGGCCACAGGAACAGTTTTTTCGACGATCGGCGCAGGAAGAATGCCCGGGATGGAAATCTGCTCTCCCGCCTTCAGCATGTTGCCCGGTCGATTCCCATTCGCTCCGCGGATCGCATCGGCGAGTTCGGACGACGTCAGATAAGAGGTGTTCTTTAAGTATTGATGAGCGATGCCGGGAATCGTGTCTCCGCGCTTCGCGCTGTAAACCAGCGTTCCGGGAAGCGATGAAACCTGCGGTGAAGGAATATCCGCTGGTTTCAAAGTTGTCGGAAGCGTCGCCTTCACCGCTTCCAGATGCTCGCCCTGCGGCGTCGCCGCCGCCACGGCCGGAATCGCTTGTGCGGTTTGCGCCGCTGCTTGAGCCGACGAGAACCGCAAGTTCAGCCGCATCGCGGCCACGCCGAACAGCACACACGAAACTGCTGAGATGGTTAGAATTGACGAGCGACGCAAGAGACCCTCCGGGAACGCCCCAATCGCGATGCTATCGCTCGCGCTCCCGACCTGCTAGTTACTAGCGGTCATCTCCCCGTTGTTCGAGTCGCGAAAGCTCGCGGAAGATGCATCCCTCATCCTTAAGCATAGGAAAAACGCATCGCGCTCAGAAGAACTTCCAAGAGCTGCCCGCCGGATTTCTCTCCGGCGCCAAGACCCACCCGGAATAGTCCCTTCCCTCATGCGCAAACTATTTCTCCTAAGCCTCTTTATCTTTTCATCGCCGCCTGTTCTAATCTTGGGGCCGGGCACGTAACTCCTGCCGTTAGAGAGTTTTCGCTTCCACAATTTAGCCGTCAACCGTGGCCAGCGGCTTGCTTATTCCTAAGGCATCAGGGACGCGCCATCGGGCCTGGCAAGCGACAAGTTTCCAAGTGACATTTTTTGTCATCTATAGGAAATGGGGAGTCGCAAAAAGGGTCCGGATCCTTGAACTCTGGCCAAGGCCGAGGATACGGCCTGGAAAAGGAACGAATCGCCCGGTGCAAGCCGGACCAATGACCTTATGAGAACGAATCTCGCTACCGTCCTGGATCCGAACCGCCGCAGCAACGATGCTGGAGAGTTTGAAGCCGCCCTGCGCCGTAAGATCGTCGGCCAGGATCAGGCCGTCGAGAAGGTCGCCGAAATCTATCAGATGTTTCTGGCCGGCTTGAATGCTCCCGGACGTCCCGTGGGTAACCTGCTTTTCCTCGGGCCTACCGGCTCGGGCAAAACCCGCGTGGTGGAAGCCATGGCCGAGGCTTTATTCGGCGATTCGCGCGCCTGCATCAAGATCGATTGCGCCGAGTTCCAGCACTCGCACGAGATCGCCAAGCTGATCGGTTCCCCTCCGGGCTACCTCGGCCATCGCGAGACTCATCCGCTTCTCACGCAGGAAGCCCTGAACCAGTGGTTCACCGAGAAACTCAAGCTCTCGATTCTGCTCTTCGACGAGATCGAGAAGGCCAGCGATTCTCTCTGGCAACTGCTGCTCGGCATTCTCGATAAGGCCACGCTCACCCTCGGCGATAATCGCCGCGTCGATCTTTCGCAATGCATCATCATCCTGACCTCGAATCTGGGCGCCAGTGAGATGACCGATCTGATCGATGGTGGCTTTGGCTTCGCCCCCAGAGCCGTGGAAGTCGACAATAATTTCGATGACAAGATTCAGCGCACCGCCGTCGAAGCCGCTCGCCGCAAGTTCACGCCCGAGTTCATGAACCGCATCGATAAGACGGTCGTCTTCAAAACTCTGCGAGACGAGCACCTCGCCCAGATCCTCGAGATCGAACTCGGCATGGTCCAGCAGCGCGTCCTCATGGCCGCCGGCGCCAACCAGTTCGTCTTCAATTGCACCTCCGGGGTAAAGCAGTTTCTCCTGAAGGAAGGCACCGACCCGCGTTACGGCGCCCGTCACCTGAAGCGCGCCATCGAGCGGAATCTGGTTTTCCCGCTAGCCAACCTGGTCGCTACCGGACAGGTCAAACTGGGCGATTTCGTCCGCGTCGACATGGCTTCCGAGAACAAGATGATCTTCGTCAAGGAGGCCGAAAACACCATGGCGCCCGTTCTGCTGGAGCGCTACGGAGCCGCGGCCGCCAATATGCCGACCGCCCGCGCCGCGCGCACCGCCGTCAACAATCGCCGCGACTACGGCGCCAGCCCCGTCGCGGAGAGCAAATAAGCTCCTTCGAATTTACAAAACTCGCTTGACCGCATCTCGCGAGTCCTCGTGGCGCCGGAACTTCCGGCGCCCTTTTTTCTGCTCGGTAATGGTTGCAGTCAACCGCCCGGGAGGAAGCCCATAAGCGCTAACTTAAGCCCTTGAGCTGAGGCGCTGCATTCTAATGCGCTCCAGCGCGGGCAGTATTGCGGGCATCGTGGAACGGAGCGGGCCAGCCGGAGGTTGCCAATGCTGCGGGCACGTCAAGCGTGCCCAGTCGGCCAAGGAAGTCCCCAATATAAAATTTGGCATTCGGCGCAAGTGTCACCGCGTTCGTCGGAATGTGAATGGACGGATCGTTGGGCAGGTTCGCTTTCCAGAGCATTCTCCCGCGAGGGCTGATTGCGAAGAGATCACGAACATAGCAGATATAGAGCGTCCCATCGGAGGCGAGATTCAACAGACTGCTTCCGTTCGGGGTATTCCATTTAGCCTCTCCATTGGGATCGAAGGCCACGACTTGCTTCTGGTTTCCGTCGCCCTCCACATGTATAGATACGGTGATATACACAGTGCCGTCGGATGCTATTAACGGGCCGCCCATAAGGTCGTAGGACTCAATACGCCACTTCAGCATCCCTTGAGGGGTCAGAGCGAACAATTGCGAACTCAGGCCTCCGGAATATCTATTTGTGAAGAAAACGGTGCCGTCTGTGCCGACCGCAAGTTCACCCGCAGAATATTTCGACTCCTCGAAGGAGTATTTCCATCTCTGTGTTCTATCCGGCGCGAGCGTGAAAAGGGTGCCGTCGGCGAGTGCGTACACTGAGCCATCCTCGGCGATTGCGAGGGCATAGAAGTCCTCGCCGGGATCAAACGCCCATCGCAGAGCCCCGTCGCTGGTGAGTGCATAGACACCATGACCCAGCCAGTATGTGGTCCCGTCCGCCGCAACTGCAGGTTGGCTACAGGCTGGCGACTTAGGCGGAAAAACGGCTCCACCGCCAAAATCACGCGTGCGGAAAAAGGTTGCTGGCGGAAATTCATACGTCCATTTCCTCCTGCCCTCGGGCGAAACTGCCCACACGGAACCTTGGCCCACGTAGAGACCGTGGGAAGAGTCGTCGTTCGTGCCGGTTCCAAAAAAAACGGTCCCATCGTCGGCAACGGCCGGCAATGTACAGATTCCGCCGCTCGGCCTAATCTCCCATTGCCACTGCGCCCCTAAGGACACTAGCGAGAATCCCTTTGGACTTGTGCGGTCATTTGGCCTGAGGAGGTAGACGGCTCCGTTTTGGCCATACGTCGGGGGAGAGGATATGACCTCAGTGTGCCATTCATCCGCCCAGTGAATGCGGTCGGTACGGTCATCGGTGACATTATGATAGGCGCCATTGTAGTACCAGCAAAACGCCAGTATTCCATTCCCAAGGAGCACAAAAATCAGCGCGGTTGACGAAGCATACTTGCTGAACAAAGATAAGACGCCCACCAGAAGTAAGACGCACACCATCGTCCAACTCAGCCAGGCGCGAGAAAGGCCAGTGTTTCCCAAGAATCCGAACGGTAAAGCAAAAACGGCAATCATTCCAACCACGATTTGGATCATTCGCAACAGCAGCCCCACTCCTTTCCGACTGGACCAAAACTCGGCTACCGCCGCCACGCCGAAGCATGCCAACATCCCCAACAGAAAAAGAAGCAAGAAGATTTCCACCTCAATGATCACGGAGAATTCCTCTTCGAGGGTGAAAGTAGCTGCTCACGGATTTCATGCATTTGCCGATCCCGACCTCGCGCAGACACGCATTCTGACCCGCCGACGAGTATAAGCCGGAGAAGTCTGAGTTTCCCATATGCACGTTAGCGTCCAAGTGCCCGATACGCCCGGTTGCTTGGAAGTTCCAGTCGTCGCTAGCCGATTTCCCAATGACGGAGGGCCGGGCAAAGGAACTCCCGCTTAAGTTAGCGCCTATGGGAGGAAGCCCAATAAGCGCCAACCGCTTACCGCCATTGATATCATTGCGTATGAGAATCGGGGAACTCGCGAAGCGGGCCGGCGTCAGCGTGCAGGCGATCCGCTTTTATGAACGGCGGCGCTTGATGCGCACGCCACGCAGGACGGCCGCGGGATACCGTATTTACTCCGAGGCCGAATTTGAGATTGTAACCGTGATTAAGAAGATGCAGCGATTCGGTTTCAAGCTGGCTGAAATTCGCCGCGTCTTGCAGCTATGGGTTTTGCCCACTGACGCGGGTGCCGCGTCTCCCTACCAGCAAGGCTCTCGCGAATGCCTTCGCCAGGCGTTGAAACTGGGGGAGAGCAAACTCCAGGCCATGAATGAGCAGATCCGTGCCTCCATTCAACTGCGCGAAGAATTGGAGCAGGCATTGAAGCAAATTCGTGCGGGACTCAATGCTCCGCCAAAACCAGTTCAAGCCGCCGCAATGAAGCTAAGAGCGGCCAAAGCCCGCTAGATCACGCAAATCCGCCCTCAAACTTTCCCTTGACCCTATACCTAGGTATAGACCCGATACTGGCCTTGTCGGCATTCCGAACAGTCGGACCTGCCGTAAACCAGGAGGCCACATGGCTGGAACTACGATAAGAGTTCATAGCGTCCTCTTTACTTTGCTTGCGCTAATGTTCGCAGTTTTACCGGCTTCGGCAGCGCCCCCCAATGCTTTGGAAAAGAACAAAGCTGTTGCCCGTCGTGTGTTCGACGAGATTTTCAACCAGGGCAAGTTTGACGTGGCTGACGAAATCTATGCCACGAATTTCGTGAACCATGGTGTCCATCGCGATGCCGGCCTCAAAGAAGATCAGGACGCCGCGCGCGGATGGAAGCTCGCATTCCCCGATCTAAAAATGACGGTGTTGAAGGAAATCGCCGAAGGCGATCTGGTCACCGTGCTTTATGGCGTAACCGGCACGAATACCGGTGAAGGCAATGGCCTTCCCGCGACCGGGAAAAAGATCGACGGCCGCGGCATCACGATTTGGCGGATTGTGAACGGACAAATCACTGAAGAATGGAGCGAATTCGACCAGCTGAGATTCATGAGGGAGCTTGGTTTGCTCCCGCAATCGGCAAAGTAGAAAGCAGGACCGGCCCACGCTCCATTGCCTCTTAAACGTCCGGATAGACCAGGAGGCAGGAAACGGGCTACAATTTTAGAAGATCAAAAGGCCACGGCCCAACGTCGAACGCAATGTTTGACGCTGCAGCGGAGGTGACTCGTGAAACGGAGATCGGTTGCTCCTCGCGTTAGCCTCTCTACCCTGACTTTCTCGTGCGCAGTCACAATCCTAATGGGAGGAACGCCGGCGCAGGCCCAGAAGAAAGGCGCGTCCCCTCCACCCATCGCATCGGCTCCAGTCCCGATGCAATCTCCATCCACTTTAGATCAAACCAATGTGCTCTACAGTAACAACGAAAGTTCGGCTCTGCCAAGAAACCCAACTGGAAACAATTGCTTCCTTCCTCCATTGAATGGTCTGCAGGCGGGCACAGTCGAAGTCGCAGATTTGCAAGTTCCGGTGAAGACGCAAATGGAGTATGCAGATGGCTGCGCCGCCCTCCGGAAGAAGAAAATTGCCGACGCCGAGCGCCACCTCCGCAAGGCCGTGAAGCAGGACGCCAACTATCCCGCTGCCTGGGTTCTGCTGGGTCAGGTCTTGCAAAAACAACAGCGCATTGAAGAAGCCCAGGATGCGTGTTCGCGCCCTCTAACCGTGAGTTCCCACTACTTGCCCGCGTACCTTTGCCTAACCGATATTTCCGCTCGCTCCGAGAATTGGCCCAACGTGCTGAGGCTCAGCACTCGCGCCCTCGAAATCGACCCCACGGCCGACCCAGCAGCCTATGCCTACAATGCCGAGGCCAACCTGCACTTGCATCATCTACCCGAAGCGGAAAAGAGTGCCTTGAAGGCTACCGCGATCGATCGCAATAACACCGATCCGCGGCTTCACTTCCTGCTCGCGCAAATCTACGCGGCAAAGGGCGATCGTCCCGAAGCAACTGCTCAGTTGCGGGAATATTTGAAGTTCGCCACCGATCCCGAGGATGTCGCTATGGTGCAGAAATATCTGTCGCAGCTCGAAAACGATCAGGCTAAGTAGCGTGATCACTCGCTCGTCGGCTCAGCTCTCCCGATGGCAGAAAGAACAGACCCCTAATTTTTTCCACCAACCCGTACGCCATATCGTTTGACGCCCGCCCATACCATTGCGGTAAGCGCTGCCAATACGAACAATATCGTGGCCCCGCCCTCAGGAACCGCTGTCGGTCTTATCGGCCTTACTGGATGCGGCTCGGGCTTGATGATGATGTGCCGGTCCGTCACCGGCCTGGTTACAAACTCCGTATATTCCATAAACACTGCCTGATCGTTCCTTCCCCAAAAACGTACTCGCTCGATAAATTCGGGCAGATTGATCGTAGCCTAGGCGGGTGTCGAGGGAAATGGCCCGAAAGAGTCAGTACGGCAGTAATCGACATGCGGCCGAGGGCGCGCTCCTTAGCGCTTTTGCCACATCCCCAAGGCAGAACCTTACTTGTCTCTCGCTCTCCTTCTATTCCCCACCCATAATCATGGTCGGTTGCTTCTCGGAGGTCCCGATGAAATTCCCGCGCCGCTTCGCTCTGCTCGCTTGCACATTCCTTGCCTGCTCCCTCGCCGCTCATTCCGGAGAGGCGCCCGAGACCGACCTTAAGACGACAGCGGTCGCTGCCTTCAAGAATGGCTTGGCCTTCGTCGTAAAACAAGGAGACGTGCGCCTGGAAAACGGCGTCGGCAATCTTTCTCCCGTCCCGAACGCAACCCTCGGTTCCCTATGGATCGCGCCGAACGACACCAGCACATCCCTGGACGAGGTCGTCGCCCACCACTACAAAGTCTCAGCCCAACAAAACCTCACGGTACTCGCGGAAGTATTGCTCGCCAACGCCGGCAAAGTTGTCACCGTCATCGATAACAATCAAAAAGAGTACACGGGCGAGGTCGTCGGCTTCCGGCACACCGAAAAATCAGGCACGCCGCCTACGCCGCCGAATCCCACCGACCAAAATTTCTATCCGATTCCCGTGCCCCCGCCTCAGCCGGCCATGCCCGAATATCTCCTGCTCAAATCCGAGGGCAAACTTCTAGCTCTCTACTTCCACAACATTGCGCGCGTAATTCTGCCGGAGAACCCCATCCTCGACCGCCCACAGGAAGAAGATCGCAAAGCGCTCCGCTTCAAAATCAAGGGCGCCACCGCACACGCCAACCTCACCATGGGATATCTGGAACACGGCCTGGGCTGGACTCCTTCCTATCTCATCTCCCTGCAGGACGACAAAACCGCGCAGATCACCATGCAATCCGTGTTGGTCAACGACGCCGAGGATTTGAAGGATGCCGAACTCTTCTTCGTCGTCGGCGTCCCGAATTTCGCCTACTCCAACATCCCTTCCCCCATGGCGCTGCAGCAGAGCCTGCTCGAGTTCATGCAGGCGGCCTCGCGCAAAGATAATACAAACGCACGCTATTCCAACGCGCTCACCGGCCAGATGATCGGCGGCGTGATTGCCGCCGAAGATGCCGCAGCGCCAAGCTTGGCGTCCGGCGTCGAAGAATTACAAGGAGCCCAGGAAGAGGATCTCTTCCTGTACAACCGAAAAAATGTCACCCTGGCGCGAGGCGAGCGCGCCACCTACAACGTGTTCGCCGAAACCGTGAACTACGAACACATCTATGAATGGAACCTGGAAGACCAGCCGCGCGTCGATGGCTTCGGTAATCCTCAGAACATCCCGAATCCGGGAACGGATCGCTCCCAGAAAGACAATATCTGGCACTCCCTGCGGCTGAAAAATACCGGAAAATTTCCCTGGACCAGCGCGCCCACCATGGTCATCTCCGGTACCAAGCCCCTCGCGCAGGACACCATGCCCTACACGCCCAAGAGCGCTACCTCAAGTCTGAAGCTGACCATCGCCACCGACATTCGCGCCTCTCATGAAGAGAACGAAGTCGATCGCCAAAAAGATATCCAGCGGCGTCGCAACCACAATTACGACGAAGTGACGGTCGAAGGCACTCTTACCGTGAAGAACTATAAGAGTAAAGAAGTCCGATTGAGCATTGCCGACCGCGTTCGAGGTACCGTGGAGTCGCAAACCGACGACGGCAAGGCCGATAAATTGGCCGAGGCCATCGCCGTCGATAACCCGCTCTCCCGCCTAACCTGGGAAGTCACCCTGAAAGCCGGAGAGGAGAAAATAATCAAATACCGCTACAAAGTCTGGCTACGGGCTTAAGAGCGCGCGTCTACGCCGGCCTACCACACGTCGCATCTCTTTCCCTCCGCCCGCACCATGGCCGAGTCTGCCTTGCAGCTCCACGCCTTCTGGAAGTCCGGCAGATTCGAAAGCGGCCCGATCACCCGATATTTCGCGATCGGATGTGGATCGGTCTGGATCATCAGCCGCTGCGCCTCGATCCGTATCTCATCTCCGCGGAACTGTCCCCACGCAATATAAAACTGCTGCTCCGGAGTAAATCCATCAATGTCCGCCGGACGCGGCTTGCCCTCCAGCGACTTCTCATAGGCCAGAAACGCAACCTTCGCTCCGCCCAGGTCGCCAATGCTTTCGCCCAGCACCAGCTTGCCGTTATGATGCACACCCGGCTCGATGAAGTAATTATCGAACTGATCGGCTACGCACGCCGCTCGCGCCTGAAACTGCTTCAGGTCTGCATCCGTCCACCAGTTGCGCAACCGTCCCAGATAATCAAACTGCGCCCCCTGATCATCGAACCCGTGCGAAATTTCGTGCCCGATGACAACCCCAATCGCGCCGTAATTCACCGCATCCACCGCCTTCATGTCAAACGCCGGAGGCTGCAAAATTCCCGCCGGGAAAACAATTTCATTCAGCAGCGGATTGTAATAAGCATCCGAGGTCGGCGGCGTCATCCCCCACCGCCCGCGATCCACCGGCTTGCCAATCGTCAAACGATCGTCCTGCTCCACAAATTTTCTTCCCGCAATCGTGTCCTCAAAGAACGCATCCCGCCGGATCTCCACGTGGCTGTAATCTTTCCACTTATCCGGATACCCGATCTTCGGATTGAACGTGGCAATCTTCGCCATCGCTTTTTCCTTGGTGTCATCGCTCATCCACGGCCGGCTCAGGATGTCATCGCGCATCGCCGCTAGCAGATTTCGCACCATCTCCTGCATGCGCGCCTTGGCCTCCGGCGGAAAATATTTCTCCACATACTTTTGCCCCAGCGCCTCACCCAGATACTGATCCGTCGACTCCACACACCGCTTCCAGCGCGGCTTCATCTCGGTAGTGCCGCTCAAGTACTTTCCATTGAAAGCAAAATCTTCCTCCACAAAAGGAGCCGACAGCGAACTCGCCGTCGAGTTCAACAGGTGCCACTTCAAATAAACTTTCCAATCCGCCAATGAATCTTCGTGAATCTGCCGGTCGAGTTCCTGCATGAACTTCGGCTGGTCCACATTCATATCCACATCCTGCGGAATCTGCTTGTGCTTGAAATATCCCGCCCAGTCAATATGCGGAGCCATCGCCTGCAACTGCGCAAACGTCGTGTTGTGGTCCGTCGCCGCCGGATCGCGCAGCGTCACGTTATCGAGCGACGCCTCGGCCAACTTCGTTTCCATCCCCATGATGGTCAGCGCCGCCGCCGCTGATTTTTTCTCGTCCCATCCCGCCAGCTTGAACATGGCCGTAATGTGTATGACATATTTCTCTCTGGCTTCCTTAAAGCGCGCCTCCGGCTTCAGGTAATAGTCGCGATCCGGCAACCCGAGCCCATTCGCGCCAATATCGGCCAGCACCCACGAGGGTTTATGCGGATCCTGCTGGCTTCCAAACGCAAACGGATCCGCCACCAGTATGTCGTGCATATCTTCCATCACCCGTTGCAAGTCCGCCGTATCTTTGGCCGCATCGATTCGCGCGAACCACGGCTTCAGCGGCTCCATGCCGCGCGCATTCACTCGCGACTCATCCATGCACGCTCCGTAGTAGTCGCCAATGATCTGCTCCGTGCTGCCCTTCGCCGCGCTCTTGTCGGCGGCCGCGGCCTCCAGAATTTCTTTCAACTTGTCCTTGGACGATTCTCCCGCCGCCCACCGCTTGCTCCACCGCGTCATCGATGCCGGAATCGGATTGTTCGCCCGCCACGTCCCATTGGCAAACTCGTAGAAGTCCGTGCAAGGATCCGCCTTCCGATCCAAATCGGTGACGTCAATTCCGTGCTCCGAACTACCCTGCGAAAACGAAATTTGCGAAAACAGAAACAAAGAAAACAACAACATGAACAACGAAGTTATTAACTTGCGCATGATGCCCCTTTCAAACAATCTTGATCCAAACAGCAAGCCGTGTGCGGCTGCCATTCTAGACGAATCAGCGCTCCGTCGGTGAGCGCTCCATCGCACGCCGTATCGCACGCTTAAAATCTTTTTCTCAGAAACTCAAACAGGACATAGCCGAGCAGCGCCGCGGTCATGGCAATCACAAAATTAGTCGTGGTAAACACATCTTCGATCGCCCACGCGAATCCCCTTCTCCGCCCCATCCCAGAGCGTTCGAATTCTCCCATCAGAAGGTTGGCATAAAACAGGAAGACGATGAATCCCACTTCGATCACCGCTCTCCAAACACTTTTCTTCATCTTCCACCCGTGGACATCCGCCTGGCTCGCCCTTTCTGGAATCTCCGCTCCGAGCCTGCCATTCTAGACGAATTGTCTAAAGCACAGTCATGGCTCGAGCATCATCCGTGGCACCTGCGAGGAAATGGACAGCGAGACTTCGCCCTACGGTGTCTCGACGAGTGGTTGCCAGAGTTCGAGGCGGTTGCCCTCGGGGTCGGTGACCCAGGCAAAGTGGCCGTAGGGGCAGGATTCCTGTTTGGGGTCGATAGGGACGTTGGCGGCTCGGAGCTGGGTGAGGAGCGCTTCGAGATCGTCGACGCGGTAGTTGATCATGGCGCGCTGCGTGGGGGCGCCGAAGTGGTTGGTCGTGTCGGGGAAGAGCATCCAGGCGGTTTGGCCGGTACCGGCGGGGACTTCGTCGGACCAGAGGAGACTGGCACCGCCGTAGTCGGCGAGCTGAATGCCGAGGTGCTGGGCGTACCAGGCGGCTAGGGCTTTGGGGTCGCGGGCTTTGAGGAAGACGCCGCCGATTCCGGTGACTCGTGCCATGAGGGTCTCCTTGGAGTGTTGTTAGCGGGGAAGAAAAGAGATCTCTCCGCTGCGCTTCGAGATGATACCAAGTAAGTGAAACGGAGTGACGGAAAAACCTGGTGTGGGATGATGAACTGGAAAGATGAACTGGAAAGACGAACTGGAAACTGGAAACTACAAACTGCTTTTTACCCGCCCGCCTTCAGCTCCGTCAACACCTGCTTGGCGATTTCCTTCAGCGTCTCAAACACGCCTACCCCTTGAAACGCGACCGCCTCCACCACCGCTTCGTTCTTTTTGCGCAGCTCTTTGTTGAGCGCTTCCGGTGAGAGAATATTCGGCAGGTCCCGCTTGTTCAACTGCAGCACGTAAGGAATCTTGTTGAAGTCGTAGCCGTGCTCTTGCAGGTTCGACATCAGATTGTCCAGCGCTTCCACGTTCGCGTCCATGCGCTGTTCCTGCGAATCCGCCACGAAAACAATCCCATCCACCCCACGCAGAATCAGCTTACGGCTGGCATCATAGAAAACCTGCCCCGGCACCGTATAAAGATGGATTCGCGTCTTGAACCCCCGCACCGAGCCCAGATCGAGCGGCAGGAAATCGAAGAACAACGTCCGCTCCGTTTCCGTAGCCAGGGAAATCATCTTCCCCTTCTGCTGCTCCGCGGTCTTCTGGTAAATCACCTGCAGGTTCGTGGTCTTGCCGCCCAGCCCGGCGCCGTAATACACGATTTTGCAATTAATCTCGCGGGCTGCGAAGTTGATGAAACTCAAGGCTTTCCTCAATATGCGTCGGTCGCACACCTTGCTAGGCGGCTTCCGCGCGCAAAAATATCCCTTTGGGGGCTCGCGGCTTTTATATCACACACGCGCGGTGCCCGGCAGGTTACTCAGGTGACCCCCGGCCAAAAGGCTGTTCCAAAGCAGGCTAATCTTCGAAGATTTTTCAGAAATCCGTACCTACCGCGCCGCCACTGCCGGATAATATCCATCTTTGGCGTAGATCTTCAGCCCCGGCCGGTTCACCAGCACCTCGATGCTTCGGTACGGTGAAGCCGTAGGCGTCTTCGGGCGGGCGGGCGTATAGCCCAGTGTGTACTGGTTGCGGGCGTCTCCCATGGCCTGAGCGTAGCTGTCTTCAATCGCGCTTTGCGTGAGCTCCTTATAGGGCGTTCCGCCGCCGGTGGCCGCCGTGTACTTCGGCAGGATGTCGCTATAGCCCTCGTGCGGCAAATGCAGCCGCTCGATCTTGCTGTACCCCGGCAGCGCCCCTGTATCAAGAGCCACCGCCTTCACTTGAATCTCATTCGTAAGTAATACCCGCAGCACATCCCGGTAGCTGGCCTCGCTGCCATACTCCCGTCCGTCGCTGATCACAAAAATGATCTTCCGCCGTGTGCGATCCCGCTTGCTCAGGTCGAGCGCCGCCCTCAAGATAGCGTCGTTCAACACGTGCGCTTCCTTCGGCGGCGTGTAGACCGGCTGCGTCGGACTGCCCACCGGGACCCCGTTCACAATCGGTCCATTCGGCGCCAACGGACCGCTCAGCACTGGAACTCCGTTATTGTGCCCGCGTTCCGTCTTCATTTGATTCAATAGCTGCGTCAGTTTCCGGGTAGCCCCGGCAAAATCGCTGACCTCGCTCACCGTGCTGCTATAGGTGTAGAGCGCGACCTCGTCATAGGGCGCGAACGCACCCACCAGCGCCGAAAAGGTCTGGTTCACCTTCTGGACATCCGCATCCGGCATCCCCAGGTCCAACACGACCGCCACCGACAGAGCGAAAGGATCACTGCTGAAAAAGGTTAACTTCTGCAACGTCCCATTTTCTTTGACGCTGAAGTCCGTGGGCAGAAGCCCATCCACCATCCGCCCCTCGCGGTCCTTCACCGTGACCGGTACCTGCACAAAGTTGGTATGCACAACAAAGGTGTAAAGCTGCTCCTGAGAGCGCGGAGGCTGTTTCGCGGTAGTACCCGGCGGCACTGTCTTGACCGGAGGCATCGCTGGCGCCGGAGTATTGTCGTCCTCCGGAAATGGGTTCGCCTCGGCTGGCTTCGTATTCGGCTGGTTCGTCCACGGATTCTTGTCCTCGGTCGCCGGTTTCTTTTCCTCCGGCTTGGGAATCGGAGAGGGCTCCGGCGGCGTGGCCGAAGGCTGCACCATCGGCGCATCCGGAATGTTGTCAGTCTGCGAAGGCTGATTTTGTGCCGGCTGGCTTTGCGAGGGCTGGGTCTGCGCAGGCTGGGCCGGTGTTTGCCCCCCAGAAGCTTGCGCCGCACCCTTGGCAGCGCCGATGCCCAGGAATCCGCCGACACATCCGGCAACTAGAACGGTGGCCATCCATCCGGCTACGCTCGTCCGTGCTCTCTTTTGAGGCTCGGTCTGCTTCCTCACAGTCACCTTCCGTTCCTTGTCCGGAATTCTTCCAGCTGCAAAAAATAAAGCCACTCTACCAGCTTGGGATGCTGGACCAACCCATTTGGTGCATCTAACTCCCAAGGACTAGACTAACAAAAACCTCGAGAGGGAATCATTCGTGCCCAAACTATCCGCGAAACCGAGATTTTCGCCCAAACTTTCCGCTGTCTCGATCCTGTTTTTCATCGCTGCCCTGTCAGCCTTCCCTCCTGCCGCCTCGGCTCAGGATTCTAAACCCTCCCAATCCAACGCCGGACAATCCGACACCGAGAAGTCGGACCAGACCCTGAAAGTCAACGTCAACGTGGTCGGCGTCTTCTTCAACGTCAAAGATAAGCACGGCGCGCTCATCCCCAACCAAACCAAAGACGACTTCGAGGTCTTTGAAGACGGCAAGCCGCAAACCATCAAATACTTTACCGCCGAATCCAATCTCCCGCTCACCCTCGG
>DATEQW010000157.1:0-10785 GCA_035272245.1 Candidatus Sulfotelmatobacter sp.
GCCTTGTGCATCAGTTCTTCGCCCAGAGTGAGCGCGGCGAATTTGTTCGTCACTCCGTAGGAGACGTAAGTTGGGGGGACCGTCACCGGCGTATTTACCGCTCCATTTGAATAGGTCTCATGGGTGTAGTTCACGCCCGCCAACAGGTCGAATGTAGTGTTGTCGGACTTGATCGCATGGTAGCCGAGGCCGCCCCCGTAAACGCCACGAAGATCCAGGTCCTGCAGCGCGTTGCTCATGAAGTCAGCGCCCACAAAGCCGAACGCACGTGGATTGATATTCCGATCATAACGAATTCCACCGGTGACAAGGTTGGCCACAGTAGTGGGAGTCGATAACTCGTTCTTCGTTTCGATCGCAGTCGTATAGATCGTGAGCTTGTCATTCAACGAAGCATGGACGGCGTTGATTGCCAATGCCAGGTTGCTGGTTTGGCTGTTGCCGCGGGCCAGCGAGAAGCCCACGTTGGCTCCTCCATTCCAGCCATGCAGTAAGCCAGGATGCAATGACTTGTCGTAAGCTGCCTGCTCGGCGTCGTTGCGGATCAACGCGACATTTCCGGTCGGCACTTCAACCGTGCCGCCTGTCTTGGTGGCGACCTCAATTTTGCCGTCGCTGCTGGTGACCGGGCCAACAACGGTTTTCTTGTCCGATGTCGTTACGTGCAATTCCTTGTCAGTCGTAATCTGCGTGATCGCCTTAAAGTCGACCGTCACGTCGCCCGCGTAATCGGTGTGCAGCACCAGAGTCTTGCCGTCCGATTTCACGACCGTGCCGGTCAAGTGATCACCATTCTTCAACGTGATCTGATCGGCAAAAACCGCTGAACTCAATCCAAAAAACGCAATTAGAACCACAAATTCGACTTTACGCACCTCGACCTACCTCCTGCTCTCAAGAGTCAATTTTCACAGCTCAAACGCTTAGATGGCCCGGAATATCTGGAGCAAAATCGGACAGGAAACAGCACAAAGCGGCGATTGAATCAAAGAAGATTACAGCCCGCGAAGCAAACTCGCCTTAGCCCTTGGTTTCTTTGGATTCGGTGCTCTTGCTCTGCTCGGTCGACGGTGGGGTGGCCGGAGTATCCTTCATGCCCTCTTTCAAGGCACGAATCCCCTCACCCAGCCCCTTGCCCAGTTCGGGCAGCTTTTTGGGACCGAAAACCAGCAGGGCAATCGCGAAAATGATAATCAGGTGCGTCGGTTGAAATAAACCCTCAAACATCGGAACCTCCAAGGACCACACCACAACCTACTAATACGCTACCGGATGGGCAGGGGGGAAGTCAAACCTCTCCCGGCGCTGGTTCTGAAGTCTGTGCTGCATCCATCCTCCACTGATACTCTGCTATCCGCCGGGACGATGCTGTGATCAAAGTCACACTATGCCGTAGTCCAAACCGGCGTAAGGCGGCCTGAAGTCATTTCCCGGGATCATCGCCCAATTCTCCCAACGTCCAACCGATTTCCTCCAAGTTACTTCCGTGACCTTACCTCCGGTTCAAGGGGCAGGCTAATGTGAATCAGCGGCTGGAGACGCCGCTGAAAAGCCGCGGCAAGAAGCGTTGTGGTTAGCGCAACCCAGCAAGCCAACCGACTCCGGAGAATCGCGTGAAGCGCAAGGGCCTCGCATTTTTTTTCTTTCTTCTTTCGGTGGCCCTAGCCGCCCAGTCCAGCGAAAGCCAGCCCGTGAGTTCTGTCCAATTAATGGCGTGGCTCATGGCAGGTGTTCCCAGCAACCGCCTAGTTCGCATAGTTCAAGAGCGTGGTATCGCAGGCGTCCCAGGCAAGGATCAGATTCATCAATTCGAAGCCGCTGGTGCTGATGGGGATCTGCTTCGCACCTTGACCGGTCTGAAATCTTCCACTCCTGGAGCTTCTGAAATACCCGCGCCTCTGTTGAAGGCCGCCGCCGATGCCAAAGCGCAGCGGTTCCACGAAGCCGAACTCGATCTCCGCCCGGCCGCACTTGCTGACCCTCAGAACTCCGCGTTGCACTTCGCACTTGGCGGCATGCTCATTCGGCAGGAGCGATGGGACGACGCCTATGACGAGATCACTCTGGCGGCCCAACTCATGCCGGATCTCCCCGAGAATCACAGCAGCTTGGCCTACATTTTCTATCGCCTGGATGATGGTCCAAATGCGATCGCGGAGGCCCGCACCGCCCTCAGCATGGACCCGCAGAACGCGGAGGCTTACCAGTTCCTCGGCCTGGCTCTTTATTCCAACGGACAATACGCCGCTGCCGTCCATGCCTTCGAAGAGTCGCTGGCTCGTGATGGCGCGAACCCGGATACTTACTATGATCTGGGGATCAGCCTGAGTGCCGCGGGAAATCTGGCCGCCGCCGTCACCGCGTACCACCAGGCCATTCATCTAAATCCATCATTTTGGGAAGCCCATTCCAACCTTGCAGTGGTCTTGCACGAAGAAAACAAGCTGGACGATGCGATCACTGAGTATCGAGAAGCCAAGCGCCTCGCCCCGGAAGAAGCCTCGGTCCGTAATAATCTGGGTAATACCTATTGTGATAAGGGCGACTTCGATGCCGCCATGCTCGAACTGCGCGAACTGTACCGCCAGCATCCCGAGTGGCAGCTGGGCCACGGCTGCCTGGCCCGCGCTTACTTGTCAAAGAAGGATTACGGTAATGCCATCCAGGAATTGCAATTAGCGATTCGCCAAAATCCTACCGGCGCCGCCGAGCACCGCATGCTTGGAGAGGTTTTTGTCCTCAAGGACAAATTGGAGGAGGGTGTGCGCGAGTTGCGCCTTGCGGTTACTCTCAATCCCGATTCCGAAAGTGCCCACCACGTCCTCGGCACGGCGCTGTTTCAGCAGCAACAACTGGAAGCGGCGGAAAAGGAATTCCGCGAGGCCCTTCGTCTGAATGCCTCGCCGGATAACCACTACTCGCTTGCCGCCTGCCTCATGACTATGGATCGCTACCAGGAGGCTCTGGCCGAACTCGATGCCGCTGCGCGCCTTGATCCCGACCGTACCCTTTATCGCGCCCGCCGCGAAGAGCTGCTGAAACTGATGAAACAAGTGAACTCCCGGTAACCACGGGACAGTGCCGGTTGTGTACTCTCGGCAGTTTCGCAGGGGTCGCGGAGTTCATACACTGGTTATCTGGGAGCTTTTGATTCATGGATGTGACGCGATCGGCACAAGCCGCAGCCGCAAAACCGGCGCGCTCGGAGCATCCAAATTCCGCGTCGCCGGACCGGCGCACCTTTTCGGCTCCCGGCGAAGCCGCCGCCCAAAAATCGTCGGGCTATGGCTTGCCCTGCGCGAAATGCCGTCTTTACTATCCGGCGAATCTCGATGCTTGCCCCACTTGCAACAGCGGGGAGAGAGTTTCACCTAACGTCGTTCCGGCCGTTCCTAAGTCGCAAGCGGCGGCTGAACCGGCGCCCGACAATGCCGTCGTTGAGCAGGAGCGGGAAGCATTCCTGAAAGAGTTCAAGTCCCAGCTTTTTGCGGCACATGCAGAGGTCGCAAATGCGCCGGCAGTGTGCTCTCTGGGCGAGTATCACGTTCAAGAGGCCGAGGTGGCTTCTATCTGCAAGCCTTGCTATGACCGGCTGCAGGAGCGGGTGGACGTATGCGAGGCGGCTCTGCATATGGACGTGAAGGACGCGGCTCAAATCGTCTATGACGCCGTCTGGGCCGATCCCTCCGATCCCAGCAAAACGTACACGAATGCGGCCAGCGCCCTCCTCGCCGAATTACGCAAGCGTGCCGGTGTCTCCAGCATGATCGGACCCTTCCAACCCCTGGGGAATTAAGCCTCGTGAATCAGGGGGCTTTCGTCAAAGTTTTTTTCAAAAAAGTTCGCTGGGCGTTCTACGCCAGCTCGTTCAGACCACTCTGACTTGCATACACGCTTTGCAGTAATGAAGTCGTGTTGTCCGCGGAAGAAGCGGTACTCGAATCCAACCTGCTCAGTAGTCCTTCAACCAACTGGAGGGATTGCGAAGCGGCATTGGCCTCGTTGACTTGTGCCGCTGAGGCCGAGCCTTTCAAATCGCTAAGCACGGTCGCAAACGCAGATTGAGCCGTAGATAGATCACCCGAGCTTAGCGCGCTACCGAGGGCGGAGAGGTCGGTGGAGAGTTGAGAATTGGCCGACAGCGTGGTTCCCGTGGACGTCGCCGAATTCTGCAGGACTGCCTGCAGCGTCTCAAACGCCGACTGGGCGCTGTTCAGGTCACCTGAGGCAAGGCTGCTTTGCAGCGTCTGCAATGCCTGCTGCTGGGGGGAGTTGCTGGACGAGAGCACATACTGACTAAGACCTGCGGCCGAAATCGAACTGATCGACATTGTTCCTCCGGTCAAATCCCAACCCTACCCGCCAAAGCCATAGCGGGTGGCTGCTTATCTATGCTATCGGCAGTTCCGTCGGGAAACTTTAGGGCTTATCAGCGGGAATCACGCTGGCACGCAGCGCTGCAAGCAAGCAGCTTACCGGCCTTCGAGCCTCGCCATCGATTTCGACTGGAGCAACTTACTCAGGTTTTACCGCGACCCATCTCTTTCCGGCATAGAGCTTGTACACTCCGCCATCCTCGACGAACTTCAGAGGAACGGGCCGCTTCAATGATGCGTCTGTCTGGAAGGGGACGCCGAGCAAGTCTTCGTTCGCCACGTTCATGATCACGAACTTATCCGCCTCAAACCCGAAGCCGTAAGCCCCCGGAGTCAGTTCGGATCCTCCGATATTCAGCTTGGATTCGGTGACAAACAAACCTTGATATTTCTGCTGCACCGCCGTGGAGTACCCCGAGGTATCGACCAGAGCGGCGAATACTACTTTTCCCTCCGCCGCCTGAAATCCCGTCGCATTGCGCATCTGCGTGGCCGCCTTCTGTCCGGCAAAGAAAAACTCTGCGGGCACCACCTTTTTCAGTTCGTCGGCGCCCAGCAGGTGTTGCGCCGGCTTCTGCGCCAGGCTCGAGGTCAGAAGCATCGTTACTAGAATCCCAATGCCCGCGAAACGTATGTTTTTCATGGATTTATCCTCAATTTTTGTGTCTGCGTAGAGTCCACTGGAAATCTAATCGTTTCGGGAGATGAGCGCAAATCTCTTTTGCCCGCAAGAATCGGATAGTCCGTTCCCGGCATCTGCTCAATACTCGTTTCTATTATGACTTCCACGAACATGACTTTCGCTGGCGCGATTACCAATGCCATACTGGCAGACGACGCAACCATGCCCACGGACACTCTCAAGGCCAACTCGGCGCAAACCGAAAGCACTCAGCCCGGAAAAGCCCGACCCGGCGACGATCAGTTCTGGGATGCCGTGATCGCGCGCGACTCCCGTCGCGACGGACAATTTGTCTTTGCCGTCGCTACGACCGGCGTTTACTGCCGGCCCTCGTGTGCGGCGCGTCGTCCGCGGCGCGAGAATGTTACGTTCTTCTCGCGTCCTGAGCAGGCGGAGAAGGCCGGATTTCGCGCCTGCCTGCGCTGCCGGCCGAAAGAGTTCAGCGGCAATCCGCAATCGGATACGGTCAAAGCCATCTGCCGCTACATCGAGCAGCACCTCGATGAGTCCATCACGCTCGATCGCCTCGGCAAAGTATTTCGGCAAAGTCCCTTCCATCTGCAGCGCCGCTTCAAGGCCGTGCTCGGAATCACTCCGCGGGAGTATGCCGATTCCTGCCGTCTGCGCCAACTGAAACGCAACCTGCAGTCGGGCGACAATGTGACCCGCGCCATGTACGACGCCGGTTACGGCTCCAGCAGCCGCCTCTATGAGAAGACCGCCTCGCAACTGGGTATGACGCCCGACAAATATCGTCGGGGCGCGATCGCTGCCACCATTCGCTATGCCATTGCCGATTCGCCTCTGGGACGCATGTTGATCGCTGCCACAGATCGCGGCGTCTGCGCGATTCAGTTCGCGCGGTCCGATGCCGAATTGCTCGAAGGCCTGAGGCACGAATTTCCTTTCGCCGTGCGCAAGGCGGACGAAAGTGGATTGCAGGTTTGGATCGAAGCCTTGCTATCGAAGATGACGGGAAGGGAATTGAACGCTTCGCTTCCATTGGATATTCGCGCCACGGCTTTCCAGCGGCGGGTGTGGACTTATCTGCAGTCGATCCCATTCGGCGCAACGCGCTCTTATGGCGAGGTAGCTAAGGCGATCGGCCAACCCACCGCCAGCCGGGCCGTGGCACGTGCCTGTGCTACCAATCCCGTCGCGGTGGCGATCCCATGCCACCGTGTGGTCCGGGAAGACGGCAACATCAGCGGCTATCGCTGGGGCGTGGAGCGCAAAAAGGCGCTGCTGGAAATAGAGCAGCGGGAAGTGTGAGGAGTTCGCTCCTCCGTATCAACCGGCGGCGCTTCTTCGAGCCACCATGGCCCAGTTCACGAATGCCAGCGCGATGGTTGCCACCAGAATCAGTGACTGCCAGAAGTCCACGCGTGTTACCAGAATCACGCATAAAATCACACCTACCACCGCAAAGAAATTCCCCGCTGGCAGGTGAAACATCGCGTGCGCCCCTTCCGGCTGCTTGCGGCGCAGCAGAGGCAGGGCCGCGCAGCCGACGCCGTAATAAAGAAGCCGTGCTACGGCGGAGAGCGTCACATTCCACTTGAAGTCGCCGATCAGCGATAACCCCCAGACCATGGCCGCGAACACGAGAATCGAGACATAGGGTGTGTGAAAGCGGCGGTGCACGGCGGCGAACGCTTTGGGGAAGTCTCCTTGCTCCGCGAGAGCGAAAGGCACGCGAGGCATGGCGAGAATTTTCGCACTAAGATATCCGTAAAACGAAATGAGCGCTCCGACCGCAACCAAAGCTGCGCCTACAGGACCGATCGCGATACGCGCCACATCGGCGAGAGGGCGCGAGCTATGCATGGCATCGGGCAGCACTCCCACGACCACCCATTGGATGGAAACGTAAATCCCAGTGCAGAGCAGCAGAGCCGTGAACAGCGCAAAGGGGGCGTCGCGGCGCGGATTTTTCGCTTCGCTCATCGGGGCCAGAGCAGTCTCAAATCCGCCGTAGGCAAAGATGAGAAGCAACACGGCTTTCATCCACTGATCAACGCTGGCTGAAGCGCCGGACGCGTTCGCCATGGCCCAGTGATGCTTGTGAAGCACGAACAGACCTAAAACGATCACGGCAAACAATGGCAAAAGTTTGGCTGCGGTGAACAGGTTGCTGACCTGTGCTCCGGCGCGCACACCGCGAATGTTGATGAAAGTCAGAAGGCCGACCAAGCCGGTAAGAATCAACGCTCGGGGGATCGGGTCTTTTGCGCGCGGGAAGAACTCGCCCAGATAGATGACAAACAGATTGGCATTGGCCGCAGGCGCTGCCACCTGGCCGAGCCACAGCATCCAGGCGGTCTGAATGCCCATAAGGCGTCCGAAGGCGACGCGGGCGTAGAGATACGGACCGCCCGCCTGCTGGAAGCGCGAGGCAACTTCGGCGAAGCAGCCCATGATCACGCTCATCCCGATGCCGGCCGCAATCACGGCGTACGGACTGTAATTGCCGATCAGGCCTGCGACCGTAGAGGGCAATCCGAAGACGCCGCTGCCGATGATGGAGTTCACGACCAGTGCAACCAGGCTCCAGCGGCCGATGGCGCGGATCAGATCTTGACGAGGCGCGTTAGCGGAAGAGAGTTGGAGTTCCATCACCGCAGGTTTGTATCACAAACCGGCATCGCTCGGGCAACAGTTACGACCGAGGTGCTGGCGCATGGGGCATCAAGAACTAAGCTGCACATGTTACGCCGGTGCGTGGGGATGGTGACTTTGGAACAGATTGTGACTGCACTATTGGCGACAGTGCTGAGCCAGAAGTGCAAGAGGAAGCTGCGCGCGGAACGAAAAACGCGCGCGCGATACGCGTGAAAAGCCTTGCCAGAAGCCGATTTCTCCCTATCTTGAGGCTGGCCATGAACTATCAGACCAAAGTAATTGTGTGAATTACGAAAGCGCATGATCGTGGGACATCTATCCGCTCGGCGCTGCCGATGAGATGTTCTAACGGCACAACTTAACCGCCACCAATGGCCTCGGGAATCGATCCACAGATGGACGACCTTCATACACGGATGATGCGAGTTACCGAAGACCTGCGTGTGATTCAGCGCGAGCTGAATTGCGCCGCCATGCAAGCGCCCAGCGATCCGGAATTGATGGAAGCGCTGAGTGCTCTGCCCGAGACCGAAGCAATTCAGGTGTTATGCAAGTCGCTTGACCAGATGCGGCACTTTCTGTGGTTCTACACCCAGGTCATGAGCAACGATCCGGAACTCGGCGACAAACTCCGCCAGTCGAATGCGTCGAAAACCGTCGAGGACAGCAACGTGGATACATCGTTCCTGGATCAGCTCACTCGCGCCGATGAGGCCGTGCTCTTGCGCTACCTGGCAGAAGCGAAAGAGCGGAAGCCGAACTAAATTCCTTATCTCATTGCAACCTCGAACGCATCTCTCGAACTTTGTCGGATAGTCCCTGTTTCGCCTGCAAAACCCGCACGGGATTCGGTACGAGGTTGGCCCACTGCGGCGGTACGTTGGCGATCGTCCTCTGCAAGTCTGGCAGAGTAGCCGGGTCACCGAGGGCGCGCGTATAAGCAGGGGCGATTCTTGCCAAAGCAGATGCTGCCTGCGGTTCCAGCTGCTCAGAAATGCCGAGTTCGCGCTGCATCGCCCGTCGCCAATCGAGGCCGTCGGGACCGAGGTTAGCCACCGCCCTTTGCAGGCCCGATCGCTCAATACCTGAAATTCCTCCCATGCGCAATCCAAACTCCATGGCATTGAAGTGAGCTATCAGAAGGCTTTTTGCCACTAGAGTGGCGAAAAGCGAGCCCCCGTTGGCGACGTCATGCGAGAAACGGACGCCCGCCGCCAACGTGCTGGCCGCCCTGTCTTTGTCTCCGTTGCTAAGGAGGTGGAGGGAATACAGAACATTGAGACGGCCAAGAACGAGGGCCTTTCGCGCATACTCCTGTGGGGTATCAGGCCCCATAGCGTAGTCTAGGCCCCAGTCGCAGTTCGGAAGCTTCGTGGCACGAGCCATCATCTGCAGGGCGGGAGCGTTCTTTTCCACGAGGTCTTTGTATTGGGAATCGCCGTACGGGGCGGTGCCGTCGAGAATCGCACTGATGCTCTTCGCCTCAGCATCAGTGATGGGAGAATCCTGGATCTGAGCGAAGGCGGCCCAATAGCGCAGAGCGGCATTGTCGCTTGCACTCGTATTGCGCTGGGCGCTACAGGTTAGAGCCGTCAACACGATGAGGATTGGAACGAAACGATGAAGGTTCATAGTTTTGGGTCCTCGCTAAGCGCGTTCACAGCGCTTTGCTTGCCACTGAACGAACTGGAGTGAGACGAAATAGCAACGGCGTTGAGAGCTGCGTCGAACGATGGAGCTTCCATGAGAAGAGCGCGCGCCGACTGGATCGTTAAGGGCCCGGGATTCTCCACGTAGGCAAAGGTCGCCCGTTGCGCGGGATCATCAGGCTGACTGGACGGACGCGCGCGCAGATACTGAATAAGCAGCGCGGCGATCACAAGCGCCGCGACCGCGGCCCACGTCTTCAAGGCATGCAGCCGTCCGAGGGAGCGCTCACGCATTTCGAGGAGCAGTTGTTCGGGTGGTTGGGGACGGAATTGTCTGAGATAGGCTTCGAACTGATCATCGGGAAGGATTGGCACAGGAGTCCTCCTTGGCCAACATTGCTTCGCGCAGCTTGGCAAGGCCATAGCGGTAGCGCGATGCGACTGTGTTTGAGTTGATTTCCAGGATGCCGGCGATCTGCAGAAATGTCAGTTCTCCCCACACGTGTAAAATGACAACCTGGCGCTGATCCTTAGGGAGCGCAAACAACGACCGACGTAAGTTCATTTCCGCGGCGTAGTCTCGTTGCGGTGGCTCAAACCAGGCAGATTCTTCGTCGAACGCAACGCTGCGTTGTTGGATTCGATAGTCGTTCAGAATTGCGTTGCGCGCGGACGCAAATAGATACGACTTCACATCCGCAATCCCGTGCAGGTCCGCGCCCTCGAGCAGTCTTAAGAAAACTTGATGAAGCGCATCCTGGGCGCGCCCTCGATCGCCGGCAATTGCTAGGGCGAAAAGCAGAAGCGCGGGGCCGTGCCGACTGTAGAGCAGTTCAATCTCGGCGCGACTGTCGCGAAAGGGGTGCACGTTGTGGTCTCAAAGATATGACAACCGAGCCTGGCAGATTTGTCTGTGGCAGGAAAATATTCGTAGAAAAGTTAGGCAATACGCCCGCGGACGATTGTTTTCTTTACATCCCCATCAGAACTCAGTACTACAAGGTTGGCTTCTGCTCCAGGCATCAGCCGCCCATGTTCCGAGAGGCCAGTCGCGCTCGTCGGATTCAGCGTAGCGGCACGCACTGCATCGCGCAGGCTCCAGGTGGAGAACTGCATCACGTTGCGCACGGCGCGATCCATCGTCAGGACGCTGCCAGCAAGCGTGCCATTGGAAGTACACCGGCCATTTTTGACTTCGACTTGGATAGGTCCGAGTTGATAGGTGCCATCGGGCATGCCCGTTGCAGCCATGGCGTCGGTGATGAGCACCGCGCGCTCGATGCCCTTGGCCTGTAAAAACAGTTTCACGATTTCCGGCGCGAGGTGAATTCCATCCGCAATGATGTCGGCAGTGAGTTGGTCGCTAGTCAGCACTTCCCCGAGAATGCCAGGCTCGCGGTGATCGAGCGGACGCAT
Organism: Candidatus Sulfotelmatobacter sp.; assembly: GCA_035272245.1. Classification (GTDB taxonomy): domain Bacteria; phylum Acidobacteriota; class Terriglobia; order Terriglobales; family Acidobacteriaceae; genus Sulfotelmatobacter. The sequence continues at coordinate 10,746 of DATEQW010000157.1, forward strand.
GGCATTGAAGGTGTGCGTGGCGTGACGAGCTCCGGCCTTC
>DATEQW010000158.1:0-3333 GCA_035272245.1 Candidatus Sulfotelmatobacter sp.
CGGAAGACATCCCTGCGTAAACTGTGGCCGGAGCGCGAAGAGGAGCAAGGCGATTCGCGATCGAACAGCGGCGCAGCACCGCGTATCGCGTCATTGATCCTTCCGGTCCTGCCCCTGGCGCTCTGGTATCTCTATCACTACTCGCGGACCGGATACGTTTTCGGCAACCCTGAGTTTTTCCGCTACAACGTGGCCGCGACGCTCAACCCCACGCGCTTTTTTCTGGCGCTGGCCATGCGGCTGTGGGAGGTCAGCGGCTATCTTCATCTTTGGATTTTGACGCTGGCGACGCTGCTGGCGATGGCGATGCTGCCGCCGGAAAGCGATGCGGGAGCGGAGCGGCCCAGGATCAGCCTACCGGTGCAGATGGTTTTCTACGTCGTCATACTTACCTATGTAATGGCAATGGCTTTGATCGGAGGCGCAGTGCTCGCGCGCTATATGCTTCCAGCGGTTCCTCTGATCATCATCGTCTGCGTCTCGACGCTGTGGCGCCGATTGAGTTTTTGGCGTGCGGCGATAGCTTGTGTGGCGCTGGCATTTGTGGTGGCGTGGTTCTGGAATCCTCCTTATGGATTTTCGCCGGAGGATAACCTCGCTTACCGGGACTACGTTGTGCTGCATGAGGATGGTGAACAATTCCTGGAGGCCCGTTACCCCATGGCGGGCGTGCTGACGGCTTGGCCCGCTTCGGATGAGTTGACCCGTCCCTGGCTAGGCTACGTTACGAGGCCGATGCGCGTGGCGCGCATTGAAGATTTCTCTCAGGACGAAGTCCTGTCAGCGGCGGATTTTCGCTCGGACGTTTCTGGGTCCGACTATCAAGTGGCTCTGGTATTTTCGACGAAGTACGAGCCTGGTCCGGCGTCATGGGATCACTGGCGTACCTGGACGGAGTGGAAGACTCGTTTTTTCGGCTTTCACCGCGACCTGCCGCCAGCCGCCGCGGCGCAGATTCTGGGCGGTCGCATCGTATTTTCAGAACAGCGAAAAGGACAATGGATCGCTGTGATCAAGATGGAGCGCATCGAAGAGGCAAAGCTGCGGCCGCCGCGATCACGGTTCAGGCTTTTTTCTCAACCTACTTCCCGATAGCGCTCAATACTGCATCGTTGATGCCATACACCGTGCCATCGCTACCGATCAGCGTGGGAGTGTAGGCTTCGCCGATTCCTCCGGAAAGAGTAATCCGCTCGGACAGTTTGTTGGTCGCAAGGTCCCAGCGATAGAGCTTACCGTCTTCACTGTTCGCCATCACCGACTTTGTGAACGGGTCGACCGCCGCAGAATTAATGCACCATTCCCGAACGGCACCGGGAAAGGTTGGGAAGTCGGGATCGGGAGTGACGCCCAGTTTGGTGATGACTTCTTTCATCACCTTCGTGGCGGGAATCACCGGGTCCTTCTCGGTGGCATTGGGATCGAGGATTGCGATCCGATTGTGTCCATCCCCGGTGTTGATCCCTGCATAGTTGTTGTACTTCGTCATCAGCAGATAAGTTGACTTGCCGTGATAGCTGGAGACCAGAGCGGCATCGACGATCGACGGGGTATCGTCCCAGCCAAAGCTACCGGGAATTTTCAACTGTGAAAGATCGCTGTTGAAGTGCAGCATCCAGCCGCGATCATTGTGGCTGGGAAAAGGATTCTCGAGGACGCCGAAGTACACGTCGCCATCGGGACCGACTGTGGGAGCGGCGCTGCTTTCGTCGGTGAAAGTGGCGTCCAGTCCCGACCAGGGATCCAAAAGACGAACGCTGTTGATGACGGCGAGTGTGGTGCTGTTGAGAGCCACCAGGTATCCGTAGCCAAAATCCTGAGTGTCGACGGCGACGTATACAGTGCTGCCATCGCTCGACAGAGCGGGAGCACAGCTCATGGCAACTTTTGTGACCGCCGGATCGGAGCTAATCGCAGCCGCCGAGACCCAGGTGGCTTTGCCATCCGGTGAAATGCGGGCCAACCCGCTCTGCAGGCCGATCGGCGTAGAGCCAAGCACCAGGAACCCGAAGAAAAGATTTCCAGCGGCGTCGGTGGTCAGCGGAGTGTTGATCTGCACATTCTGCTGGTAGACCAGGGGATCGGCTGCGTAGTTTTTCTGCCCATAGAAGTAAAGATGCCCGAAGTGGCCGGTTGCCGAATCTGGGTTTTCTCGCACCAACACCCGGCCAGCGATATCGGGGATGAAAAGCCGACCGCCAAAGAGTGTAGGACCAAGGCCCGGGATGAACCCGGCGCTGGGGGCTTGATAGCCGGTCTTCTCGGTCCAAAGCAGGCCGCCGGTTGCGCCGTTATGAGCCTCGACGCGAAAGCTGTTCGCGCCGGTCTTCACCGGTACAATCACCGTGTTGGCCGCCGTCACCAACGGCGAACCGTAGTGAATGAAGATCTCGCCTGTCGGAGGATCGAGGTCCACGGGCACGCTCCAGTGAATTGAGCTGAGCGGTTGCGAAGCCACGGAAGAAACCGCAGTGTGTTGGGCATCATGAGCGTGAGTTGCCCAGACACCGACTTGCGAAACTGCATTTCGAGGAAAGAGTGCGCAAGTTACGCCAACGAATAACGCGACGACACCCACGTGAGACTTTATAAACTTGGCCAGATGGCTCATGATCGCCTCCTCTTGTTTTGGCTGTCTCGTCTTAGTGCTCGGAGCTAACGGGACAGCGTGACACTACAAGCGGAATAAGAATGAGTTGTTAAGAAAATGTAAAAGGAATGTCATCTTTGTAAACGGAAGGCGGCTGGCTCTCAGCACTGCATCAGGTGGCAGGAGTGGGTTTTGATGACCAACCATACTTGCATGCCGGGTGTGAGATGGAGCGTGTCTCTGGCAGCGAGGGTCAAATGGACTTCCATCTCAACGCCACAATCCACCCGGGCAGAAACAATCACATCGTGCTGCTGCAGCGAGACCAGGCGGCCCGGAATCACATTGCGCGCGCTCAGGCCGGTGGGGAGCGTGATTGCCAGCAGGATGTCGCCGGCGCGAATTCCGACCCGCAGACGCGAACCTGCTTCCGTCCGAACTAGTGGAGTCTCGATCTCCACCAAAGTTCCGGGTTTGTCTCCCTCCAACTTGCAAGTTAGAGTGCCGCGATCGGGGTGCACAGATTCCACAACGGCATCGAAGACATTTTCGAAGCCGGCCAACTGCGCGATGGTCTCCTGAAGCGGAGCGCGCAGGACTTCATGCGGCGTGCCCTGAGCAATGATGCGGCCCTGGTCCATCACGAGCACGCGTTCGCCCAGCGCCATCACTTCCTCGCGGCTGTGCGTGACATAGAGAATGGGGATGCGGTGAAGCTGATTCCAGCGGCGGAGATCGTCGAT
>DATEQW010000159.1:0-16268 GCA_035272245.1 Candidatus Sulfotelmatobacter sp.
TTCTGCAAATGCAGCGGAATCGGATAGTGAATACCAGACCCGATCCCTGCCGTCTTGAGATGTTCCATCAGGCCTTCGCGATCTGCGGTCCGCACCACGTACAAGTGATAGATCGCGCGTGACCGCAATCCTTCATAAGGACAAGTCACCGCGCCGTCCGCAGACTTGAGCAGCCGGTTGTATTCCGCCGCGTGTTCGCGTCGCTGGGCATTCCACTTGGCCAGATGATTGAGCTTCACATGCAGCAGGCCTGCCTGAATCGAATCCAGTCGGCCGTTGTAGCCTTCCACGTCGTGATAGTACTTCGTGGCCTGGCCGTGGTCGCGCAGCATCTTCATAGTCTTCGCAATGGCAGCATCGTTCGTGGTGGCCGCGCCCGCTTCGCCGCAGGCTCCCAGATTTTTCCCCGGATAAAAGCTGAAGGCTGCGGCTCGCCCCATCGATCCCGCCTTCATCCAGCGGTTGTGCTTTCGCGAAAAATATTCGGCGCCGTGCGCCTGGCACGCGTCCTCAATCACCACTAGATGGTAACGCTCCGCCAGTTCCAGAATCGGATCCATATCGGCCATCTGCCCATATAGATGGACCGGAACGATGGCCGTGACTGGCCGTCCGCTGCGGCGGCTGATCAGCGCCCCCGCATCGTTGACCGTGCACTGTTTCTCCAGATACTCCGCCAGTTTTGCGGCATCCATGTTGTAGGTCTGTTCATCGATGTCGACAAACTCGGGCAAGGCGCCGGCTTGCGAAATCGCTTCCGTAGTGGCGATGAAAGTATGCGGCACGGTGACTACAACGTCGCCGGACTTCACTCCGCAGGCCATGAGCGCGAAGCGTAACGCATCCGTCCCGCTGCTGATGGCTACCGAATAGCTGGCTTCGCAGAAGGCGGCGAATGCCTTCTCAAAATCCTCCACCATCGGTCCACCGATAAATCCGGCGGTCCGCAAGGCCTTTTGAAAAACTTCCGTCAACTCCTGCTCGAGTTCCACATGGGGAGTAACCAGATCAAGAAAAGGAATGCTGTTCGCACTATGAGAACCGCTCACTTTGAAACCTCCGTAATTTGTTCGATCGACCGCAAAAATTTGGCCGGATTTCCTGCCACAATGCTGTTGGCCGGCACGTCCTTGGTGACCACGCTGCCCGCGCCCACAATGGCGTTCTCCCCAACCGTAATATTGGAGAGAATCGTCGCGCCCGAGCCAATCGACGCGCCCTTCCTGATGACTGTTCGCTCGACCTTCCAGTCGGCTTCGGTCTGTAGACTTCCATTGGCCGCCGTGGCTCGCGGATAGCTGTCGTTGATGAACATCACGCCGTGACCGATGAAGACGTTGTCCTCCACCGTGACGCCTTCGCAGATGAATGTGTGGCTCGAGATCTTGCAGCGCTTGCCGACGCTGGCATTCTTCTGGATCTCGACGAAGGCGCCGATCTTGCTTTCATCGCCAATTTCGCAACCGTACAGGTTGATGAATTTCGAGAGCTTCACGTCTCGCCCCAGCTTCACGTCCGGGGCAATGCACTGGTAAGGATTCATGAATGGTTTCCGCTCTAGCGGTTGGTATTCGATTCGAGGATTGCCGGTTTGAAGGAAGACTTTTTTCCCCAGGCCTGCTCCACCGCGTCCGTCTTCGCCGCCACAGCAGTTCGTTCGGGAAGTGGGAATGCAACGGAAGTCCGGGCCGGTCGCGAGTACCACGCGCTCTGTTTTCTGCGGCTGTTCACGCACTCCCGCATCAACTCGGGTTCATTCCAGGGAACGTCGTGATATGCCGATCGCAGGTAAACGCTCTCCGGATCCCTGATCCACTCCTGCGGGAATAAAGCGATTGTGTCCTTCTCGGTCACCTTCGGTGCCGGCTGCGCGGCCTTTCCGCACATTGCAGCGTACAGGGCGGCGGGAAGATCGCGTCCCGGCCCCAGGCTCAAGTGGCCCACCTGCGTGGCTCGCGGATTCACTTCAATGATGTAGGCGTTGCCGGTGCCGGCTTCAATCATGAAGTCAAAACCGTAAAACCCGGAGAGCCCAAGCTTGCGAGTAATTTTTTCGGCCGCGGCTGCCATCTCTGCGTTCGCAATTAAGCGCACCACGGTCGCGTGCCCGGCGGCGCTTGCCTTGTTGACCACTTCAAAATGAAGCCCGGCGAGGACGCTTCCCTTCCAGCAGCAAATTGTGCTGGTGGCTTCGTGTCCCGCGATAAAGGCCTGCGCGCTCACCACCGAGTGGCGACGTAGCAATGACGGCCAAATCAGCGTCTTGTCCTGGTCGACGAGAGCCCGCTTCGCTGCCCGCGCCAATAGTGGTGGAGCTTGCAATTTCCGAAACGCGGCCTCGGCCTCTTTTTCGCTGTGGACGATTCTTACACCATCCCCTCCCGAGGTCCCGTTCGCCTTCAGGACTGTCGGAAATCCCGTTCGACTGACCCATGTTTTGAGATGTTCGACATCCCGAATCACCTCGGCCTGCGGAGCGCGGATTCCCTCGGCGTGAGCCAGTGCTATGAAATCGCTTCGCGAATAAACTACCGGGAAACTTTCCGCTGGTCCGAGAGAACGTTCGATCAGCGCGCTGATTGTTTCCTGATTCGCTGAGCCTTGCTTCGCCAAGTCCCGTTCTTGCCGGTACAAGCTCTGCAGATGCCAAGTTGCCAGGTCGTCGCCCGGAACGATGATGTCTGGTTCCGCTGCTGCGATCGCCGCCGCGAATGAACCGAGTGGCGCGAGTCCGCTGTAAGCATGCGTCTGATGCATGGCGCCCGTGCGGCTAAGGGGATGGCCAGAGGGGCACACCGCCTCCACCTCGCATCCCGCCTTGGCCAAAGCCATGCCCAGCCGAGCCGTCGGGAACCACGAGCAGGTGGTAGCCAGCAAAACCTTGGGCTTCACTTCTGTTCAAGCCTCACTGACGCAGCTGGCAAAAGCAGATACAAATATTCGGTCATTCGCGCTTTTTTGCCTTGATTCAAAATTCGACGTGATAGGAGAGCCAATCATCTACCGCCGTTGAGATAGACCAATTCTCCCCGTTTGCTGATTGACGTGTTCGCTGCCTCCAGCATCTTGACCACGCGAAGCCCGGCGGCGCCATCGTTGAAAGGAGTCTCGTCCTTCGCGATGCACTCGACAAAATAGGCCAACTCGCGGGTCAGCGCCTCCACCTGCTCCACTTGCGGCGCCCACATATCGCCCGAGCGGTAATGCACCAGCAAGTCATACAGTCCTTCGCGGCTGGTCACGTTCACGCCTTTGTCGTAGATCTTGATCTTCTCGTCCACCTCAAGATCGTTCCAAACCAGCATTTTCTTTTCCCCGCCGATCAGCGTAGTGCGCACCTTCACCGGTGACAGCCAATTCACGTTGATGTGCGCGATCACCTTGTCAGGAAAATACAAAGTAATGAAAGCCACATCTTCGTGCCCGTTGAGATGCGTCTGACCCGTCGCAGAAATGGCTTCCGGCGTCTTCTGGAACAGGTGGTCGATGATCGACAGATCGTGGGGAGCGAGATCCCAGACCACATTGACGTCATGCTGAAAGAGCCCGAGATTCACCCGCATCGAATCGTAGTAGTAGAGTTTGCCCAGCGCGCCGTCGTGCAAAAGCTGTTGGATCTTCTTCACCGCACCGGTGAACAGGAAGGTGTGGTCCACCATGATTTTCAGGTTCTTGCGCGCAGCCAGTTCAATCAGCTCCTGGGCCTGGTCCGCGTTGCTGGTGAAAGGTTTCTCGACGAAAACGTGTTTGCCATTCTGCAGAGCCGCTTTCGCCAGCTCATAGTGAGTCCACACCGGCGTCACCACGGCGATGGCATCGATCTCCGGAGAAGACATCAGCTCCGCGGCGTTATCCGTCACACGCACGTCCGGATAGGCTTTCGCTACCTTCCGCCGCGCGGAAGCGCTTTTGTCGCACACCGCAACCACTTCCGCTTCATCCATCCGGTCCAGATTCCGAACGACGTTCGGCCCCCAGTACCCATACCCTACAACTCCAAACTTCACCATGGTTTCACTTCCTGATTCTTGCGGGAGGTCTGTATTGCGCGGTTTCGTGACAAGCGTGGGCATTTTGGATTTACCTCATTTCGGCGGGGGACGGTGGTTTGAGTTCTTGTAAAGAGGGGGGATCTTCTAGTGGGCGCCGTCGCCCAGGACAACCGCTCCTGGCGTGCGCCATAAGATTTTCATATCTGTCCAGGGAGAGCAGGTCCGCGCGTATTGCAGGTCGAGGCGAACCATGTCATCGAATTTCACCCGGCTGCGTCCGCTGACCTGCCATAGTCCCGTGATTCCGGGCTTGGCTTCCAGCAGCCGCCGACGATGCCAGATATCGTAGGCTTCCACTTCGTAGGGCACCGGAGGCCGGGGCCCGACCATGGACATTTCTCCGCGCAATACGTTGATGAACTGGGGAAGCTCATCCAGGCTGGTCTTGCGCAGGAAGGCTCCCACCCGCGTGATCCGCGGATCGCGCGTCAGCTTGTAGACGCCTTCGCCGTTTCCGTCAGAAGGCTGTTTATCCGCCTTGCCGGCAATCAATTTTTGCACGTAGGCTTTGTGAGCCCCGGCATCATTGTTCACGTACATCGAGCGGAATTTCAGGAACACAAACGATGTTCCGTATTGGCCGATACGACGTTGCCGGAAAAATATCGGCCCCTTCGAGGTCGCTCTGATCGCCGCGGCAATCATCAGAAAAAGCGGCGCCAGGAACACCAGCGCCAACAGGCTCACCGTCACATCCATGATGCGCTTCATCACGCGAAGAGTCTTCGTAGCATTTTCGCGCTGCGAGAGATCCGGATACAGAGTGGGGTTGCTCGGTCGCTGGTCGCCCTCGTGATCCCAGTCCTCGGGAAAAACGTGGAACGAGAGACTCAGCTCGGCGAATTGCTCCGCAGTCAGATTCTTCCGTAATGTCTCCGTCACGCGCGTGATGATCGTGGCCGGAATCGAGCTGCTGTCAGAGGCGATTTCGGTGAACAGCACCCCCAGCACGTTGTCGTTGGCGTACCAACCCGTAATGTCCGTTTCGCGCGAGGAAAGGGCCAGGGTCGCCAGGATTCGCTCGAGCGTCTTTCCATTCTTCTCCGTCGAGAGGTACTTGCCCATGTCGACGAGCAAGAGCATGAAAGGCTTCCGCGAACGCTCGCTTCTTTTTCTTTCGAGCGCGATCATCCGCCGAAAGGCGTCGGCGTTCAAGACGACCGAATCTCTGGAGGTGGTAGCTTCGGAGATTGGGCTTATGGTGGCGCGTTTAGTGGAACTTCTTGCGTTCACGATTCCCTCCGCTTGTTCTGCTTGTGGGGGGTGGAGTCAAGCGAACTGCTGTTTTGCGAATGATTTTTGGAATTGCAGGGTCAGGAGATTTTCGGCCGGTGGTTTCGGTCTTTTTACTGGGTCGAGTTACTTCGATCGATCTACTGAAGAACTGTATCGCTGGTAATAATCGCTGTGCGCCGCATTTTCGCTGCTATTCACCAGGGCTCCCAGCAGCTTTGACTTTTCCAGCGCTTCCAGGCCACGCTGCAGTTGCTGCTTCTCGGTGGTGCCTTTGCGCGTGACTAGCAGGATTCCGTCTGACAACCGGGACCAGATGCTCGTGTCCGCCAGCGGGAGCACCGGTGGCGAATCGATGACGATCCAGTCGAACCAGCCTTGCAACTGATCCATTAACTGCGCGAGTTTCCCGGATTGCATCAGTTCCAGAGGATTTTGCGGCGTGGTGCCCGCCGGCAGAACCCAAAGCCCCAGACTTTCGAGGCGATAAATGTTCCGAGTTTCCGTCTCTCCACTGAGCCACTCGCACAACCCCGGAACTTTGCCTAAGCCAAATTTATCGGAGACGGTCGGCCGCCGCAGATCGCCTTCCAGCAGCAACGTCTTGTGCTGTTTTCTCCGCGCCAGAGTGCAAGCCAGGTTGGCCGTGACCGTACTCTTGCCTTCCTGTGGAATGGTGCTGGTGATCAGGATCTTCTTCAGAGGACGGCTCTGGCGAAGCTGCCGCAAACGCACCGCGAGAAAGCGGAATTTTTCCGCGCCCAGGCTTCCCTCGTCCCCCACCGCAACCAACCGGCTTTCCGGAGTGATGGAGATCGGCAACACCGGACATTGCTCCAGGAAATCGCCGGAAGCCGGCGGTGCCGCATCAACCAATTCCACGCTCGCTGGCCGTTCCTCGATCGTATTGCCGTGGCGCATCTTCTCTTCGGCGGCCCGCAGCAGTTCCGTGGCCACAGAGAATGTGGACTTCTCGTTCCCTGTCTCCGACTCGGCCCTTTGTAACGCGTCAAATATACGGCTCATGATTTAGATAGCTTCCGGCGCAGCTCTTATATGATCCGCGTTTTCAATTCCTCTTCCTGGCTCTGCGCGCTTTGCAGTTGGGCATAGAGCGCGAGCAAGGTCCGCGCCGCCTTCCGCACGTCGAGCTCGTCATTTGCTTGTACTGGTTTGCTCTCCGTCCGCTTCGTCACCCCTAGGCGGAAGTCTTTCGCGATATCGTCGATGATCTCAGGACTCACGCTGGGCATCTGTCTGGCGTAGGCCGCGATCAGCGCATTTTCGCAGATCGTATTGATCAATCGTGGCAGCCCTTGCGAGTGCTGAAATACCGCCGCCACCGTCTCCGGCGGAAACAGCACCGAGGGACCGGGACTTCCCGAAAGTCGGAGGCGGCTGTGGATGTATCCCAAAGTTTCGGTCGAATTCAACGGCAGCAAGTGGGAGCGCAGCGCGACTCTCTGTTTCAGTTGCCGCAGATCCGGAGAGTCGAGTTTGTCATCCAGTTCGGGCTGCCCGACCAGAAGAATCTGTAACAGCTTGTCGTCCGCCGTCTCAAAGTTGGTCAGGAGCCTGATCTCTTCCAGAATCTCCGCCGAAAGATGATGCGCTTCGTCAACCACCAGAACTGTCGTGAGTTTCTTCTGGCTACGCGCGATCAGGTGATGCGCAATCTGCAGCAGAAGTTCGCCCTTGGTCTTGCTGGTGGGAGGAAGTCCCAGATCCGCGACAATGTACTGCAGGAATTCCAGCGGCGACAGCCGTCCGTTAAAAATGTAGGCGTAGGCAACATCTTTACTCTGCCGCAGCGATTGCAAAAGGCAGCGCAGCAACAGTGTTTTTCCGGTTCCCACTTCACCGGTCAAGACGACGAAACCTTTGTGCCGCCGCACCCCGTAATAAAGTGCGGCCAACGCTTCGTTATGCCTCCCTGTGGGAAACAGGAACGAAGGGTCAGGAGTAATCTCAAACGGATTCCGCTTCAGATTGTAAAAAGCTTTGTACATGGATAATCCGCTAGCCCCGCAGGTAACTGAAGGCTGACCCCAACAAAATCGTAACAGATACAAAAACCGCTGTCGCCCAACCCAGCCGCAACCGCTGCCGTTCATGCTGGACTTCGCTAGCCACCGTGATCGCCGGAATTTCGGACATCACCGCCACGGGCAACAGCTTCTGCAATGACTTCTCGTCATAGATCCGCTCATCCATCATTTCGAATGCCCCGGCCACCACAAGGCCCAGAGCGAACCCGATCCCCAGCCCGATCCCGCAAAACTTCAGCCGATTGGGGAAGTCCGGCTTCACCGGCAGGCTAGGCGGATCAATAATGCGGAAGCGCTCGCCCTGCTGCAGCAACTCCATGCTGGTGGCCATCGCCGACTCGTTCTTTTTCTTCAGGAGATCGTCATAATTCGCCTTGGACTGCTCATAGCCGCGCGTCAGGTCGGACAGTTGCTGCTCCCGGATCGGCTCCTGATTCAAACGAGCCTGATAATCCTCCACCTTCGCGGTCAGCCCCGCCATGGAGTGTTCCCGGTTGGTGATCTCGACCTCGTTCGAGCGCAACTGGCTTTGGATCTGAGCCAGCATCGATGCCCGGGCTGGATCTCCACCGGCTGCGGGATCTGCCGAGTCGTTCGTTGACGGGCCTTTGTCTTTATCCTTCAGGCTGGCCAGAAGCTGCGTCCTCATTTTTTCCGTCTTAGCAATCTGCTCTTTCAGCTTGCGCACATCGGGGTGACGGTCGGTGTAACGGGAGCTCAAATCGGCGAGCTGCGCCTTCAGCTTGTCCAACTCGTCGTCGATCGCGGGAAGGCCGACGGTAGTGCCGTCCGCGCTCTTGCTCGGCCCTTGCAACGTTCGGTACTGGTCCGCCAGGCTTTGCAGGTAGACATGCTGTTGTTTGGCCGCGTTCAGGGCATCCTGCTCGCTCTGCAGCTGCGATTGCAGCCCGCTGAGAATTTGCAGATTGCTGGCCACCTGCCCCGGCATCTCTCCAACGTGTTGCCCCTTGAACTCGCGAATCTTTTCTTCCTGATCAGAAAGGGTCTGCCGGGCGGATTCCAGTTGGCTCTCCAGAAATTTGGTCGTGTCCTCCGATTGCTGCTGGCGCACTTCCAGATTCTCATTAATGAACAGGTTGGTCAGTTCGCTGGTAACCCTTTGCGCCACCCGAGGATCTCGCGCCGAGTATGAGACGTTAAAAGCCGTAATCTGGTTGCGTGCATCCCTTACCAGTTCAATGTCGATATCCTTGCGCATGGCGTCGACCTGCTGATCAGGAGACGGCTGCGTATGCGTCCCGCCATACAGATTGACCTGGTCGATAATATGCAGCAGCCGCGTGCGGCTGAGAATCTGCTGCGTGATGCTCTGCATCCGCTCCTGCAAGTCATCGTTCACGTTGGGCGTGACGTAATCCTTCGGCATGGTGGGTTGCTCCACCAGAATCAGCGTGCTCGACAAGTAGCGAGGCGGAAGCACCCAACTCACACCCCACACTACCGCCCATCCCAGAAAAAGCGGAATCAGGAACTGCAGGTGGCGACGGCGTACCACGCCCAAGTAGCGGGGCAGGTCGAAACTTTGTTCCGGATTTTTCTCGTCGAGATCGTCAACCATACTCATCTTCTCAACTTATCTTCCCAGCGGTCTTGCAAACTGATAGGAGATCGACACGAATTCACGGTTGGTATTGGGAGTCGCTGCGAGTACCGCAACCGCGCTGTAATCCTGATGAAGCCGCGTGTATCCCAGCTGCAAATTCACATGCTGGTGAAATTGCTGCTGCACCGCGGCAGTTCCCGAAACCGTGTGTCCATTCTCGCCCAGCAGGTTCGCGGCGCCCAAAATGTCATTCTGGGCATACCCTCCCGCTACGGATGCGCTCAGCGTATTGGAAAGCTGTTGCCGGAACGAAGCGTTGGCGCTATCCATTTTCACCGCGCCAATCAGTCCTCCGCCGCCCGAGATGGCGTGCAAGTAACTCATCGCGAAGCTGCTCCGGCGCGCCTGCCAGCTCAGGCTGCCTCCCGCAGCGGGGTTCCAGCTGCGTGAACCGGGCAGCGGCGTGGATCCCGTCTCAAGAAACTGCGGTCCAACGTTCGCGTACTGCGGGCCCCCAAAGGCGGAAAACGACAGCCTCGACGACGCATACAGTGTGTAGAAGAAAAGCACCGCCTGCGTCTGCGTCTCGTTCTGCCCCGCAGTCGGGTAGGAGAGCAATCGCTGGTACTGATAGGTGACGCCGAGGTAATGCATCTTCGATGCCCGCAGCGCGTAGAACACCGACCCGGCCTGCGTACTCGAATCAAAAAGCCCCGGCACCTCGGCCTGGTCCGGATAGTGCAGGTTGGTAAATGTGCCACTCGCTCCCACCATCTGGTTGGCAGCGAACTGCGCGGCGATGCCAACATTTCCGGAATTGCTCAGCCGGTCCGCAATCGGCGCAATCACGGAAAAATTAGCCTCTTGGGTGCTGCCCGAGACCGCCCCCGACGCAGCCAGATCCGGCTGATTAAATACATTGGAACTTTTCTGGAAGCCATCCCGCCCGCTCAAGGTCACATGCGGGCTCAGCCGGTACTGCAGGTTGATCGACGCGTTCTGATCCTGCTCGTTCAGCCCACTCTCTCGCTGATAAAAAGTGAATCCGGGAGCGTACGTCGAAACAATATGCAGGCGTGGCGTGGTTTCATCCAAAGAGATGAACGGAGCTACCGAGTAACTCACGTCGCTCACTGGATGGCCGGCAACCGACCCTACTGCATTGTCCGTGTATGCGCTGGTAAATGCCAATCCGCCCCGAAGGTAGTTGGATCGTTCCTCCGAGGTCGTCGCGATCGGGAACGTTTGTCCGCTCACCGGAGGCGGCGTCACCATTTGCTCGGAAGAGTTCTCGGGACCATTCATCGCCGGACCACTGACCGCGGGCGCCGGAGGAGCCGGCGTGTTCTCCACTTGCGACCACAGGAGTGCTGGAGACAACAAGCACAGCCCAACACAAACTCTTTGCGACAGTTTCATACTAGGGTACGACGATCGTGTCCCGCGGCTGCAGCTTGATGTTCTGCGCAGGATTCTGTCCCTTAACCACTTCCTTGTAATTGAAAGGAATCCGAGTCTGGGTGCCGTCGGCATTCTGCCGCAGAACGTAAATGGATTTCTGTTTAGCGAAGTCGCGGAATCCGCCGGCGACGGCGATGGCATCGAGCACTGTGTCGGAGTTGGTAATCACGTACGACCCTGGCCGGCTCACCTGTCCCAGGATGTTGAACTTCTGACTGTTGATTTGCTGAACAATCACCGTGACTTCGGGCTCGGAGATGTAATTCTTCAGCTTGGCTGCAATCTCCTGCTCCAGCTTCAGCGGAGTCTGTCCCGTCGCCTGTACTTCCCCGACCAGAGGCAGCGAGATCTTTCCATCCGACCGCACCGGAATCGAGCGCGAAATATCCGGCTCTTTCCATACATTGATGGCCAGCACGTCATCGTTCCCAATCACATAAGCGTCGTCATGCGGCTTCGGCGCCGTCGCAGCGTCGGTACTTTGCGAAGTTTGCGGAGCGCTGGAGCCTTGAGCGCTTTTCGTTCCTGCCTGCGCCCACAGCCCGCCCGACATCAGCAGACACAAAGCGGTTGCGAGCACTCCGGCAATCCAAGAACTGCTAGCTGTTCTTTTCACGTCGGCCCCTTGGCGCTTCCCGCTCATCCGGCTGGCTTCTGCAGTCAACTTGCTTTCCCACTTCCCTTGGTCTGGGCTGAACTGGCCAACCGTGTTCCCGAAAAAGATGACAGATACGATTCCGAAGCGCTCATGTGATACTGCTCAATCTTGTACAACATCGTACGATAGCTTACGCCTAACAGCCGGGCGGCTGCTTTCCGATTCCAACCAGTCTTCTCCAGAGCGGCCGCGATCGCGTTCTTCTCGGCTTCTCCTTTTACGCTCTGAATCAGTGATTTCAAGGATTGCGGCAGTGACCTGTCTGCATGCGCTTCCGCCTCATCGTGCCCCGGCAGCGCCAGCTTGAAGTTCTGGCCGGAAGGCGCGTCGCCGTTGTTTCCCAGATGTGGTTCGAAACCGTTCAGGCTGAGGTCCTTTTCGCCCGCTACCAGATAGCGTTTGACGAAGGTCTCCAATTCCTTCAGATTCCCCGGCCAGCCGTGGTTCTGGCAGGCAGCCAGCACCGACGGACTGAATTCTCGCGCTGGTAGACCGTAATACCTGGCCAGCTTGTGCATGGAATAACGCAGAAGAACTTTGATTTCGTCTTTACGCTGGCGCAACGGCGGCACGTGAATGGTAAACGCGCTGAGACGGTAGTAAAGGTCTGCTCGCAGGCGCTTCTCGGCGAGCGCGCGCTCCATGTTGCTGCTGCTCGCCGCCAGAATCCGCACATCCACTTCCACTGCCTTGTGGTCGCCGGTCCTTACAAATCGCTTGTCCTGCAACACCTGGAACAGCCTCGATTGCAGCGCCAGAGGCATCTCTGTAATCTCGTCGAGCAGCAGCGTTCCCTTTTCCCCAATCTCGAGTTTTCCAGGAATCGTCCTGCCGTTACTTGTCGAGGATCCGTTTCCATTCCCTCGGCCGAACAACTCGATCTCCAGCAAGTCTCCTGGCATTTCCGCACAGTTGACGCGCAAGAACTTGAATCCGGAATAGACCGACAGCTTGTGGATCAGGCGCGCAACCGTCCCTTTTCCGCTTCCCGGTTCGCCCAGAATGAGCACGGGAACGTCCGCCTGCGCCAGCAACTCCGCCTGGGCTCGCAGCTTTTGCATAACTGGGCTGACGCTGAGGAAGAATTCATCCTCGCCCACCGATTCGATATCTTCGCTCGCCATCTCCGCGTCCGCGTCCCCGTCCGACGAACCAAGATTTCTTTGGATCAGCAGTTCCAGCTGTCCTTCGTTCAGGGGACGGACCAGAACGTCTTTGGCGCCGAGGCGGATCGCTTCCTTCTGCCGCCCCGCGTCCTCTGGGTAGCACAGCACCACGATCGGCAGATCGGGACGAAGCCGGCGAAGCCACGGTAGAAGATGCAGGCTGTCGGTGTCGCCGCGCGGTATATCCAGCACCAGCACGGTCGGCGCTATGTCGGATTGCACTCGTTCCATGGCATCCCAGCCATTGGCCGCGGTTTCTACATGCCAGGAGTTGCTTTCCGCCAGCGAACCAAGCATGCGGAGAACGGACGATTCCCTGCTCACGACCAGCAAGCGAAGCGTTTCAATTGTGTTTGGTGCCATGGGTGAGTTGGACCTTGACGACAGAGGGGAAGATCAGCTGCGGGAGATTTTCTCAGACCGGTTCGACTTCGTATCCTTCTACGCGGACTGCCAGCGATCTTTGGATTGCATCTACTGAAATCACCAGCGTGCGGTCGCCGTTGCGCGAAACCAGAATGCCTTCCAGACCATCCAGTGCGCCACTCCGGATTCGCACTCGCTGCCCGATCTTCAGAAAAGGATGGGAAGACCAAGGCAGCGGACCTTCGATCAAACCGCGCACCGCGTCGATCTGTTCTTCTGGAATAGGAACGCCTTCCCCGCTCGCGCCCACAAGTCCGAATACTCCTTCGACTCGCAGCGCACGTAACCGTTCCGACCGATTCGGCACGAACTTCGCAAATACATAGCAACTGAACAGTGGCATCTGCACCGATTTCTTGCGATCGCTCCAGCGATGCACCTCGGTGACCAAGGGCAGGAACGTCCTGACACCTCTCTCTTCCAGCCGCTGGGCCACGATCTTCTCGTGGCGGGGGCGCGTCTGCAGCCCGTACCAGTGTTCTACTTCCGCCTCAACCAACGGCGCCGATTGCGCGAATTCCAGTGTACTGGTGCCCATAGCTTCGCCCTCTAAGTCACATCTCACAGTGACCCCAAAACCACTTAAAATGCCGCTCCCACCGGAGATCTCACAACAACGAGATTCTGGGGAGATACGATCTGAATAATCGGGGGGAAATTAAAGAAAGTCTTGCCAACCTAAAAACTGCTTTTCTCGGTTATCGCTGCGTTGGTATCAGCGCGACTTCCGTTCCTGGGGTCCTACTGCTCTGAAGCACATCCACTGCCAAATCCGGGAGGCCTTGCTAATCCCTACTATTCCTATAGTGATTGTAGCAAATTAAGACCGCTTGTCAAGACACGCAAACTGCCGCGTATCGCGCCTACTGGGTCACCAGTGAACCATCGGGCCGGGGGGAGAAATGTGCCGATCTGACTGTCGGCTAGCCCTGACGAAAATGAGCTTACATCCGATTGCAGATTCTTGCAAGGGGTATGAAGTGGCCCGTCCGGGCCATTACTCTTGCACACAAGTGACACTTTACGCCCAACCGTCCGCATTGCCTCAGTCTCGCAGCGACTCCGAGACGTGAGCGCGTCTCGAAGCACCCACCGAAAGCTACCAAGTGCTTTATTACGAGCAGTTTAGCTTCCTAGTTTGCACTTTGAACCACCCCGGCCGTTAGCCACGACTGCGAAACCACGACAAGAATCCACTCGCGCCTGTCTATGCAATCTCTTGCAGTTTATGTCCACCACTTGCAACATTTGCAAGCGGCCACAATGCAGAAGGTTGCATCCGGTTAACACCACGCGACCATGAGAACATTTCCAGGAATGAATATCAGGTACTAGCGATGACGACCGCTGCAGAGTTCGCCAATGAAGCGCAATTGCAAAGAAAAACGGCGTGCCTGATTTCGGCACGCCGTTTGTTACTCGAATTTTCTAAAGCGAGCTGTCGGAGTTCAACCGCCGCTGCTTTTGCGTCTAGCGAACTGACGCCTGCCGGCGCGACCGATAAACCAGAGCACCCACGCAGAAGAGACTGGAGAACGCTAGATACATCAAGGATGTTCCGCCCTCGGGGACCGTACTGGATCCGCCTCCGCCGCATCCTCCATTCCCACCCCAGCCGCCATTACCACCCCAGCCGTTGCCGCCCCCTTTGCCACCGCATCCTCCGTTACCACCATTACCGCCCCAGCCGCCGTTGCCACCATTCCCGCCCCAGCCGCCGTTACCGCCTTGGTTGCCTCCGTTGCCGCCAAAAATCAAGAAGGCGGATGGCGCACCGTGAAGAACGCTCGCTCCCGCGCCCGCTGCAGTTCCGCTGGCGAGTCCCTGAGCAAAAGCGCAAGGCGCGAAACACATGAGAGCAGCGAACGCTCCCAACACAGAAAACCTGGCCACTGATTTCATCATACTTCTCCTCATTACTGATCGGGATAAAGCGTGGGGGGAAGGCTGCGGATGCAGAGCCGAACCCTTCAACTCTACATTACATGTGTCACTTTACTTTGAAACCGAAAACTGTCAAGCCTGATAATTTTTGCAACACGTCGCAACCGATTGCAACTATCGGCTGCCCCTCGATTGAGCAAGAGGTCGGGCGAGAACAAGTTTGCGATAAAGCTTGGCAGAACAACCCAGGTTTACGAGGAATGGTTACGGCGCAGGAATCTTCGCACTCACCGCCGTGGATGGAGCGCTCTCTTCATTACTGGAACTGACTGCCGTGGTCTCGTAGTAATAGGTCTGGCCATCCGTCACCGACGAGTCAGTATATGCGGTCGTGGCGTCGAGCACCGGGTTAATCTGCGTGAAGCTCCCCGTGGTACCGATACGGCGATAAACGTTATAGCCCACTACATTCTGGGACGTGCTCGCGACCCAAGTCAGACTCACGCTATAAGCCGGCGCTGCCACCCCGGTTCCGGTAAGAGTTGCTGCGGCCGGAGAGTTCGTCGCGTTGCTCGCAAACGACGCGCTTGTCGACGCTAACCCGCTCGACTGAGGTGTAAAGGTGACCGTGAAACCCGCACTCTTCCCCGCAGCTATCGTGACCGGGAATGTGAGGCCGCTGATGGCAAACTCCGAACTCCCTACCGTCACTCCCGTGACCGTCACGCTTGCCCCTGTAGCATTGAGCGATCCCGTCTGGGTTCCACTCGTTCCTACCGTGACATTACCCACGCCGATCGTAGTCGGACTCACGCTCAACTGCCCTTGCGTCGACCCAGTCGCCGATCCACTCAATGAGATCGTCAGGTTTGTATTGGAAGCATTCGAAGCAATCGCTACGCTTCCCGTGGAATTGCCCGCGGATTGCGGCGCAAACGTCAGCGTAAAAGTCGTGCTCTGTCCCGGAGTCAGCGTAACCGGCGTGCTCAATCCCGAGATGCTGAAACCTGTGCCAGAAACCGTGCCTTGCGAAATCGTCGCATTTAAACCGCCGGTGTTCTGCACCGTCTCCGTCTGCGCCTGACTCTTTCCCACCTGCACGCTGGTAAAGGAAAGCGTGGCTGGCGTCGCGGTCAAAGTGGCTGGCGTCACTCCCGCTCCGGAAAGCGCGATGTCAACCGTGGTGCTCGATCCGCTCACCGTGATCGATAGAATGCTGTTCGCCGCGCCCACCGCCGTCGGCGCGAAAACCACCCCAAACGTAGTGCTCTGGTTCGCCGCCAGCGTCAGCGGCAGGCTCAGCCCCGTATAACTGAAACCTGCACCGCTAAAGGTCGCCTGTGAAATCGTGAGATTCGTTGTTCCTGAGTTCCTCAGGGTCTCGGTCTGCGTCTGGCTGGTGTTCACTTGCACGCTGCCGAAAGTGAAGCTGGTTGGGCTCGCCGTCAAACTACCAGCCGCAACCGCAGTCCCAGTAAGCGCGATGTTCACCGCACTGTTCGAGCCGTCGTTGGTGACTGCCAGATTCCCGGTTGCGCTCCCGGCGGACTGCGGGCTGAAAACCACGTTGAAGCTGATGCTCTGTCCCGGCGACAAAGTGACCGGCAGACTCAACCCGGCTGTGCTAAAGCCCGGGCCGGTAACCGCCACTTGCGAAATCGTAAGAGTGTTTCCGCCGGTATTACTCAAGATCTCGCTCTGAGCCTGGCTGGTGCCAACCTGCACGTTGCCAAAAGTGATGCTCGCGGGAGTAGCCGTCAAGGTGCCTGTCACAGG
>DATEQW010000160.1:0-17773 GCA_035272245.1 Candidatus Sulfotelmatobacter sp.
CGAAGCCATTGACTCCCATCCCGGGGCGGGGTACGCTTTATGCAATGGTAGTGACTTGCCCTGTGGGCATGCGCATCCCGGCTGGTCCCGTCTCTGAGCACAATCCTGTTTTGTCTGCAAAAGGCGTGATGATTTCAACGCGTGAGGTAATCCCGGCTGCTATCCCCCTCGGGGTCCATCCTGCCCTCACATGGTTCAAAAAAGAGACTGAATGAAGAAAAGTATCGGGATAACTCCCAACATCGAAACGCTATTCGGTACCCGCGACGAGAACATGCGCGTGCTGGAAGATGGCCTGAACGTTACCATTGACCTGCGATCGAACGCCATTGAATTGGAAGGCGCGGCCCGTGAAGTGGCCCGGGCTGAGCAAGTGTTTGCCGACTACGAAGGCCTGCAGCGCTCCGGATATACCTTCAACAATGGCGATCTCAACAGCATGTTACGCGTATTGGTAGCGGATCCGACCGCGACCCTGCGCGGACTGGCCGATGCCGGCAAGCAGCGTTCGCTGGGACGCCGCATGGTGCAACCCAAGAGCGTGAATCAGCGCCGCTATGTCGAGGCCATCGAAAAACACGATATGGTTTTTGGCATCGGCCCCGCCGGCACAGGCAAGACCTACCTTGCCGTGGCCATGGCCATCTCTGCGCTGCTCGCGAAGCGAGTGAACCGCATCATCCTGGCGCGTCCCGCGGTAGAAGCCGGTGAGCGCCTGGGATTCTTACCCGGCACGCTGCAGGACAAGATTGATCCGTATCTGCGCCCTCTGTATGACGCGCTCTATGACATGCTCGAGCCGGAGAAAGTGGATCGATATCTGGAGAAGAATGTGATCGAGATCGCGCCGATTGCATTCATGCGCGGGCGTACGCTGAACGATTCCTTCGTGATTCTCGACGAGGCGCAAAATACCACCTCGGAACAGATGAAGATGTTCGTTACCCGTCTGGGATTTAATTCCAAAGCGGTGATTACCGGAGATATCACGCAGATCGACTTGCCCAATGCCCGCCGCAGCGGACTATTGGAAGCCATCGACATTTTAAAGCGCGTGGAAGGCTTAACCTTCGTTCACTTCGACGAAGCTGATGTAGTGCGGCATCACCTGGTGCAGCGCATTATTCGCGCCTATGACGAACACAAGACCCATATCGCCGAGCAGCAGATGCTGTTATTGTCCGGCGGGAAGAGCGCCGAGGCCGCGGGTGGAGGACTGAAAAGCTCCGAAGTGAAGAACCCGGAGGCGAAGGATCTAAATGGCAGAACCCGAGAAGCGTCGAGGGAATAGGATCCGTGCAGGGAAAAGTTGGTTATTCTTCGAAAAAAAATCACGGGGCTGAGCCCGTCGACCCTCGAACGCTTCGTGCTGCGGGCCAGGCGGGCGGTCCACTTACGCGACACCGTGAACGTATTAGTGACAAATAGCCAGGAATTGCGATCTCTCAACCGTCAATTCCGCGGGAAAGATAAGGCTACCGATGTATTGTCTTTTCCATTGCCGCAACTGAGGCTGCGTAAAGCGAAACAGATTGCTGGCGAACTTGCGATCTCCGCTGACATCGCGCGGGAGAATGCCAGTCGCCTCGGGCACTCGGCCGCGGAAGAGATAAAAATTCTGGTATTGCACGGAATTCTTCATCTAGCCGGATTCGATCACGAGAAGGATAATGGTGAGATGGCCAGCGAAGAGACTCGATTGCGACAGCGACTGAAGTTGGACGTCGGGCTGATCGAGAGGACGGCAGCGCTTGCCGGCCAGCCTTCCGGTCGCAAGTCGCTTCGCGCTCGCTCATCCCGCGCACGGCGTAGAACTTTATGAATTGGGCCGTCGCACTTGCGCTTGTCCCGCTGTTGGGGCTGTTGGCGCTGGCCTCCTATGTCGATCGTGTCTACCAGGAAATCGGGAAATTCCTTTCGCGCGAATTTCAAGACAACATCGACGTCTTCGAGCAGAAGGTCGAGCCCGTCCTGGGCGTGAGCCGTTCGCGGGCGTCGCTCTCCATGGCGGTTCTTAAGCAGTTGACCACCGCGACCATTGCCCTGCTCGTGGGCTTCGCCCTTTTTAGTGACCAGCGCTGGAGCGCCTACGAAATCGCACAAGCTGCCATTAGCTTGATTGTGATCGTCATCGTATTCAATCAATTTTTACCATTCCTGTTTTTCTCGCGCACCAACGGCGCCTGGCTTATCCGCTGGATATGGCTCATGCGCATTCTGATCTATCTGGTGCTGCCGGTAACGATCGTTCTGGGCTTCTTGCAATCCGTAGTATCGCTCACCCGCGAGAACACCCGCGAGGAGCCGGAGAGCGCATCCGAGGCTGTCGACGCATTGATCGAAGCTGGCCAGGAAGAAGGCATTATTCAGGAAGGCGATCGCGACTTGATCCAATCTGTGGTCGAGTTCAGCGGCAAGACCGTGCGCGAAGCCATGAAGCCGCGCCCGGAGATGTTTGCCGTACCGATGGAAACCACGGTCGAGCGCTTCATCGAAATGCTGCGCACCAAGCACTATTCGCGCGTGCCCGTATACGACGGAAGCATTCACAACATCAAAGGCATCGTCTACGCCCAGGATGTGTTGCAAGTACCGGATAGCGAAGCTTCCAAAACCCTGGAAACTCTGATGCGACGGGATGTCTATTTCGTGCCCGAGAGCAAACTTGGCAGCGACCTTCTCCGCGAAATGCAGAAGAACAATATTCGTATGGCGATTGTGGTCGATGAATATGGCGGCGTTGCCGGGCTGGTCACGATCGAAGACCTGGTGGAAGAGATCGTCGGCGAAATCCGCGACGAGCACGAGAAGCCGGAAATCGTTAGGGAGAATCCTGATTCGTACATCGTTTCCGGCGGTATGGACGTGGACCGCCTTGCGGAACTCTTCGGGACGAAGCCGGAGGGAAGGGAATCGGCGACAGTCGCAGGCTTGGTCAGCGAGTTGGCTGGGCACATTCCGCAGAAGGGCGAAACTGTGGACGATGATGGCCTGCGCTTCGAGGTTCTGGAATCGACGGATCGCCGGGTAGAACGTGTACGAATTACCACCGTGCAGCCGCGCCAGTTGAAGCTGATATAACGGCAGCTCCTAGCTGCTAGCTACTGGCTCCTAGCCAACCTGCCCGTCTCGTTCAGAGGATCCGGCTTAACTACTGATTCATGGGATACTGGAAGTGACGCGAACTTTCTGTGCCACAAGCTAGGAGCCAGTAGCTAGAAGCTTATTCTTATGCCCTTCCGCTCAGGTTTTGTTTGCATCCTCGGCCGCCCGAACGCCGGCAAGTCCACGCTACTCAACGCGCTCGTAGGCGAAAAACTCGCCATCATCTCGCCGAAGCCGCAAACCACCCGGAACCGCATCCAGGGCATCGTCAACATCCCCAAGAGCAAAGGCCAGAGCGGCGCACAAATTGTTTTGATTGATACTCCGGGCGTGCACAAGCCTGACAGCTCTCTCGGCCGCAAGATGATGGTTGAGGTGCGAGAAGCGCTCGAAGGCTGCGACGTCGTTCTGCTGATCATGGATGCAACGCGCAAGCTGGATCAGCGCGATGAGTTCGCCATCCAAATGCTGAAGCATTCGCCGGCAAAAGTTTGCCTCATCCTCAACAAGGTTGATCTGCTGAAGGGAGGCAAAGGCAAACTGCTGCCGTTGATCGAGGAATACAAAAAGCTCCATCCCTTTCATGAGATCATTCCTATCTCTGCGTTAAAGAGGGATGGCCTCGAGATATTGTTGAAGCAGGTTGTCGCAGCGCTGCCCGCGGGACCTCCGCTATTCCCCGAAGATCAAATCACCGACCAACCTGCGCGCTTCATGGCCGGAGAGATTGTTCGCGAGCGAGTGCTGCTCGAGACCGAGGAAGAACTGCCTTACGCCACCACCGTGATTGTTGAAAACTTCGAAGAAGGCGCCCGATTGACCCGCATTTCCGCAACGATCTATTGCGAACGCGAAGGCCAGAAAGGCATCTTGATCGGCAAGAAAGGCGAGATGCTGAAAAGAATCGGCACATCAGCGCGATTGCAGATCGAGCGCATGCTGGGCACAAAGGTCTTTCTTGAACTCTACGTGAAGGTGCAGCCCAACTGGCGTGAATCGCGTGGCTTTGTTGAAGAACTCGACTGGCGGAGGCAGTTGGAGCATCTCACCGACGGACACGTCGAAGTGCTGGACAAAGCTCCGATCGCCGGAAGACATAAGTGACAATGATCGGTGCAGCCGATCCAGTTGGCGCTAGCCGCGCCTGTTTCGAAGTGTAGCTGTGCCTGTTTGGATTGTCGTTCTGAGCTTTAACAGCTAGAATCAATAAATAGCAGCGCCGAACCCGAATCATAACAACGAGCCAATACATGCCATCGTCGGATTCTTCCGAACAACCTCTCCCTGAAAAAGACTTTGACCCCGAGAAGTTGGCTTTGATTCTGCGGGTGACACTTTCCGCAGACCGCAAAGCCGTGGACCCGGTCGTACAAGAAGTAATGGCCGTAGTTCGTCAGATGAATGGCGTGGACGGCAAAGAAGACGCGATCGAGCTAGCTCTTCAGGAAGCGCTGGCCAACGCCGTCATTCACGGAGCAAAAGAAGACCCCACGAAGACCGTGGAGTGCCTGGTCAGCAGTGACGACGTAGCGGGCATATTGATCATCGTGCGAGATCCGGGCACCGGTTTTACTCCTGAAGTTATCCCCAGTTGCACCGTGGGGGAGAATGTCTATTCCAATCACGGGCGCGGTATTTTTCTGATCAACCAACTCATGGACAAGGTGGAGTTCAGAAAGAACGGAACAGAAATCCGCATGGTGAAGCGCTAGATCCGATCTGCGGAACTTTACTCGTTTACCACGATGCCGAGCGTTTTCATCTTGCGGTAAAGGTGGCTCCGCTCCAGGCCCAGCACTTCCGCCGCGCGAGTGACGTTCCCGTGGTTTTCGTCGAGCTTCTTCAAAATAAAATCCCGCTCATAAGCGTCCCGAGCCTGGTGCAGTGTGGAAAACTCATTGCGCGCAGCGCGACGGTGGCCATCGCGGTAAACCAGCGGCGGCAGATGTTTGCGGTCCAATCGCGTGATCATCGGATTCATGATCACGATGCGCTCAATGACGTTACGCAGTTCGCGCACATTCCCCGGCCACGAATAACGCATCAACCCCTCAATGGCGTCATCGGTGATCTCGCGCGGACGTCGCCCATAAGTTGCGGCTAGGTCTTTCAAGAACTGGCGCGCCAGCAACGGAATGTCCTCCTTTCGATCGCGCAGCGGAGGCACGAAGAACGGGATCACATTCAAGCGGTAAAACAAATCTTCGCGAAAGTTTCCGATGGAGATTTCTTCTTCCAGGTCTTTGTTCGTCGAGGCGATGATGCGAGCGTCCACCGTGATGGTCTCGTCGCTGCCCAGTGGGGCAACCCGTTGCTCGTCCAGCGTGCGCAGCACCTTGGACTGCGTTTTCAAACTCATGTCTCCAACTTCATCGAGGAACAGAGTTCCACCATTTGCCTTTTGAAACTTTCCCTCCTTGTCGACGGCTGCTCCCGGAAATGATCCTTTGTAATGGCCGAAAAGTTCGCTCTCGATCAGGTCCTCGGGAATCGCCGCGCAATTTACTTCGACGAATGTCTCATCCTTGCGCAGGCTTTGCGCGTGGATCGCGTGTGCCACCAGTTCTTTCCCGGTTCCGGATTCACCGTAAATCAGAACCCGTCCGTTCGTGGGCGCCATCAAACCAATCTGCTGGCGCAACGCCTTCATCGGGATGCTGTCGCCAACGATCACGCTCTTGGTGTGCAACTGTTTTCGAAGGTCGACGTTCTCATGCCGCAATTTCTTGGATTCGATTGCGTTCTTGACCAGGATCAACGTCTTGTCGATGGAGAGTGGTTTTTCCAGGAAGTCATAGGCGCCAAGTTTGGTGGCGCGCACGGCGGTTTCGATGGTGCCGTGTCCGGAGATCATGATGACTTCAGGCGCGTTATCGAGTTCGCGGATTTTTTCCAGCGTCTCCAGGCCATCGATGCCGGGTAGCCATATATCCAGCAGAACCACTTCGTAGGTGTGCTCGCGTCGCAACAATCTCAGGCATTCTTCACCGCTCTCTACCGAAGCGGTTTCGTAGCCTTCGTCCGCCAGTACTCCCTGCAGCGACTCGCGAATGCCGGTTTCGTCGTCCACTACCAGAATCTTATGCATGCTGAGCTGTTGGCGTGGCGAACGCAGGTTCCGGAACGACTGGCAGTTCCACGATAAAGCGCGCTCCGACCGGCTGGTTCTCTTCAACGCGAATCGAGCCATGATGCTCTTCGATCACTCGACTCACGATCGCCAGTCCAAGTCCGGTTCCTCTCTTCCGGGTCGAAAAATAAGGCAGAAATAGCTTCTCTTTCAACTCGCGAGTCACACCGTGGCCCGTGTCTGCGACCGTGATCTCGACGGCATCGCGGCTGGCCACCAGCGAGGTGGAAATCTGAATCTCGCGCACTAAAGAATCTTGCATCGCTTCGGCCGCATTGTCCACCAGGTTGGCGATTGCTCGCTTGATCGCCTCGGCGTCCGCCATTACCTTGGGCAGGTCGTGAGCCAGCGATTTATGCAGATCGATGCCTTCCATCCTTCCGTTAAACATGGAGAGAGCATTCTCGATGACATCGTTGATATCCGCCGGGTGCGGGTTGGACGCAGGAAAGCGAGCCAGAGAGGAGAACTCGTCTACCAACCGCCGAACCGTTTCCACTGCGCCTGCAATGGTTTCGGCACACGATCGGACGATTTCCATCGAGGCCTTGTCAGGAGTCGTTGCACGCTCCAAATGGCGCTGGATGCGTTCTGCGGATAGCGCGATGGGAGTGAGAGGATTCTTGATCTCGTGCGCCACCCGGCGCGCAACCTCGCGCCACGCCGCCTGTTTCTGAGCCTTCAACAGATCCGAGAGATCTTCGAATACGATCACGTATCCAGACTGCTCGTCCTGATGACGCAGAGTTGCCACTGTGACGGCTACGTTCAAAGGCGTTCGCTGCAGCGGCATCTCCATCTGGCTGGTTGTCATTCCCATGCGGTCGGCGCGGCGCAGCAACGGTTCCAGGTCCTGCAGCACATCCGCTGAAAAAACGTCCGCCAAGTGAGCTCCGCGCAGGATGTGTCTCCCCTCCGCGTATCCCTCAGGGTGAAGAATGCGTTGCAAAGCTTGATTGGCGTGGGTTACCGTCCGGCT
This sequence comes from Candidatus Sulfotelmatobacter sp., assembly GCA_035272245.1. Taxonomy (GTDB): domain Bacteria; phylum Acidobacteriota; class Terriglobia; order Terriglobales; family Acidobacteriaceae; genus Sulfotelmatobacter. The sequence goes on from DATEQW010000160.1 coordinate 7,215, forward strand.
CGCATCTAGCGACAGAACTCCTGTTGGAATGCTTTCGAGGATAGTTTCCATCTGGCGGCGGCGCTGGTCGAGTTCGGCATTAGCAGCACTTGCGTCGCGGCTGGAAGCTTCAATCTGCCGCCGGCTGGTTTCCAGTTCTTCCGCCATGCGGTTGAACGAACGGACCAAGTCCCCAATCTCATCGGCCGCGCTTACGTCGATGCGGTAGTCCAAACGTCCGCGAGAAATCTCCTGCGTGGCTTCGGCCAGCGCCGCCAGGGGACGCGTCACCAGCTTCGAAAGGAACAACGCCAGCCATGTGGTCACGAACAGCACCATCATGGTCAGCAGCAAGAGCAGCCCCATATAAGTCTGGCGCACATGTTTACGCTCGCGACTGAGTTGAAGATAATGCAACTGGCTGGCCTCAATCTGCTTCACCGTCTTCGAAAACTCCGCCGGGAGCGGCATAGCTACCAGGATCAAGCCATCCTTTCCCACCGGCGCGCTGCCCAGCGTGTATTCGGTTTGCCCCCATGTAAAGCGGGCGGGCTGCCCAGCGGCCGCTAGCGCGAGCGGTAGTTTCTCTTTCAGGGTTGCCCAAGGTGCAGGAGCACCGAGGCTAGCCGCCGCGACTCCATTCTGGAGGGCGACGGTAAATCCGCCCTGCAGAGTGGGTTCGTGGATTCGAAATTCCTCGACCGCTTCGGCGAATCCATGCCCCTCGAAAGCTTTCTGGGTCTCGGGTGCGGCCGCGAGAGACATCGCTTCCGATCGCGCGTTCTGGGCCGCGTAGTTGGCCAGCAGCGAGGCCATGGCATCCGTGTCCGCGCGAACCTCCTCCACCGGCGTAGAGAACCACTTATCAATGGAGCGGTTCATCAGGCCGTAGGCGAACCAGTACATCACCATGACAGGAACGAAGGAGAGCAGTAGAGCTCCCACCACCATGCGCGTGCGGAACTTTGACCCCAGCACGCCCAAGCGTCGTTCGGCGAATAGCTTGAGCAGATTGCGCGCCAACACGAACGTGAGCGCAACAAACAGAAGAGAAATCAGCAGCGAGAGCGCGTAAAAAACGACAACCTGCTGGTTGGTATCAGGGCGCAATATGGTTTGGTTGAACGCGGTTTGCGAAACCAGGATGGCGAACAAAAGAAAAACCGCGATCGCCAGCAGGACAATCACCCGCTTGCGGTTCGCATTCTTCCCAGCTCGGCTTGGAACGTTCTGCCCCACGCGTTTTCATTATAGATGCTGGTGGATACGGGAGAAGCATGCAGGATGCGCGAAGTGCAACATGGGCAAGCGGGAATGGAAGCAGGGAACTAACGAATGCGAGGCCGCCCCGCCAGCATCTCCTCCACCACCGCCCGATAAGCTGCCTTGGGCTGATAGGCCCGATCGAATGGCAGCGCCTGCCCGCGAGCCCCGTGCGAGTGAGAGCCGATCCACGAGTACTTGTCGGTGAAACCCCAGGTCTGGATTGCAGTGCAGCCGGGACTGTTCAGGCATGCTCGGACGACATCGCGATAAATCCCGGCTTGACGGGTCAGATCTTCCGCTTGAACGCGGCCGACGGAATCCAGCGGCAAGGATACGTCGAGCTCGCTGATGTGAACCTGCACGCCGAGCGCCGTGAGTCGGGCGATGTTGGCCGCAATCGCCGGAATGTCCGCATCAAGCAGAGGTATGTGCATCTGCAGTCCCACGCCGTGGAGGGGAACTCCCCGCTGCCGGAAATCTTTGACCATGGCATAGATCGCGTCCGACTTGCGGTTCAGGCCTTCGCCCTCGGCTTCGTTGTAAAACAGAAGTGCCTTCGGATCTGCCTCGTGCGCCCAACGAAATACTTGCTCGATGTAGGCGGTCCCTTGCCGGGAAAACCCTATACCGGGCTGGTTGTACCAGAGAGAATCGCGCACGTTGCCGTTCTCGTCCAGAGCTTCATTGATCACATCCCACGCAAAAACCTGGTCCGCATAATGCTTCATCACTCGAGTGATGTGTTCGTGGAGAAGCTGTGACAACTGTGGGGCGGTGAAATCCCCCTGATTCAGCCAATCGGGGTTGTTACGTCCCCAAACCAGGCAATGGCCGCGGACCTTCATTTGATGGGCCACAGCGAAGCGCACCAGTTCATCGCCTTGGCGAAAGTCGTATGTGTCTGGGGCCGGGCGCAAAACCCGCCACTTCATCGCATCTTCCGCTTCCACCATGTTGAATTCGCGAGCCAGGGTTAAGGCGTAGGCAGGCTCCGACAGCTGAGCGGAGCGCACGGCTGTGCCGATAAGAACTCCATCCTTATTGGCTGCCTGACGCAGCGTTTGGCCGTACGTCGGAGGTGGGATGGCGCACGCCAATAGGGCTACTAGCGCAGGAAGATAGACTCTCATCGTCTCTTCGTTCGTTGTTTCATTTCTGATCCACTACAGTCGCGGCAGAAACGGTTGTAAAGGGCATCCGTCACAATGAGCCTGTGACTTTCTGCAGTAATTCTTTCCTACGCCGACGATAAGGCCGTGCATCTCGTTATAAACCTGCGTCAGAGCCGCGCGCTTGGCAGCACTCATCCGTGACGGGGCATGCGCAGCCCCAAAGCCAGCTGCTAACGTTCCAGTCGGAACATGTTCTGAGTCGGCAGCAGAATCCGCTAATGGTCCCAGGCTTCGCTCAAACAATTCACGGATATCTTCATAAGCAGCTTCTTCAGCCAGAATCTGGTGCCGCGCAAGAATCCGTCGTGTGTAGGCATCCACCACAAATACCGGATGATTTCCGGCGTAGAGCAATATGGAATCGGCCGTCTCAGGTCCAACGCCATTCAGCTGAAGGAGTTCTTCTCGAAGTTCCGCGGTGGGCCGAGAAAATAATTGTGTCAGAGATCCGCCGTAGCGCTGATCGAGAAAATCAACGAAAGTTTTCAGCCGCATGGCCTTCTGACGGAAATATCCCGAGGGCCGGATCAGGCGCTCAAGCTCGGCCAACCGCACATCGCGGATGCCCTTTACGCTAAGCAGTCTGGCTGCTCGAAGATTCGTCAGAGCCTTCTCCACGTTCGTCCACGCCGTGTTCTGCGTCAGATACGCGCCCACGATTACTTCAAATCGTGAGCGCGCCGGCCACCAATTCTGTGGCCCCCAGGCGCGAAACAATGCGCGATAGTAGCTCCGAATGTGATTCTCTTTTTCGTCAACTCGCAACGCGGTCCCTCTCATGGTTGAGTCTACCGGACCATAAACGCGTCCACGGACGTCGCACACGCGCCTGATCGTCCTTACCGAAGTGCATGTACCGCAGCCTGCCCTTCCTCAGCGATCGCTAAAAAAGCTCATCTGGCGCGGGTTCCGCAAGTCCGCTCCTTAACGCCTAAGTCCAGCGACAAGTCCAAGTACTACGGTAACTGGTACGGTAATCGACTTGCGTTGACAATTTGTGTCAACACCAAGACGCTGCTCTCCTCCCATTAGCATAAGCGGCGCTTCGTGCAAATGCCGGTGATGTTGCCAGGCATCGTTCCACTCGGTGGATAGGAGATCGACGTATGTCTCAACGGCTGGGTGACCTTCTCGTCAAAGAGAAGATCATTACCCCAGAGCAGTTGGAACAAGCGACTAAGGCCCAGAAGGAGCAGAATTGCCGCTTGGGCTCTGCCTTGGTGAAGCTCGGCTTCCTCACGGACGAGGACGTTACGAACTTTCTCTCTCGTCAGTATGGCGTCCCCGCCATCAACTTGTCGTACTTTGAAATCGATCCGGCCGTCGTCAAGCTGATTCCCTTTGAAACCGCGAAGCGCTATCAGATTCTTCCGCTGAGTCGTGTGGGTGCATCGCTCACCATCGCCATGGTCGATCCGACCAACGTCTTCGCGATGGACGATATCAAGTTCATGACTGGCTTCAACATCGAGCCGGTGGTGGCTTCCGAAAGTTCCATTCTCGCGGGCATCGAGAAATCTTACGGTGGTCCTAAAGAAAAAGAAGAGGACCTCGAAACCGTAATGCAGTCGATGCAGGAGATGAACGAGAGTGACGTCGAACTGCAGGCGGAAGAGCAGCAGATGGAGCTCTCGCAGCTCGAGAAAGCCGCCGACGAGGCTCCTGTCGTCAAGCTGGTGAATCTGGTCCTCACCGACGCGGTCAAGCGAGGGGCCAGCGACATTCACATCGAGCCGTACGAAAAAGAGTTCCGCGTGCGCTTCCGTATTGACGGCGTGCTGCAATCGATCATGTCGCCGCCGATCAAGCTCAAAGACGCAATCACTTCCCGCCTCAAGATCATGGCGAAGCTGGACATCAGCGAAAAGCGGTTGCCGCAAGACGGCCGCATCATGCTGAAAATGAATATTGGCGGCCGCAAGAAGCAGCTCGACTTCCGCGTCAGCACATTGCCCACGCTGTGGGGCGAGAAGATCGTGCTCCGCTTGCTCGACAAAGAAAACCTGCGGCTCGATATGACCAAGCTGGGTTTCGAGCCCGAGTCTTTGGTGAAGTTCGAAAAAGCCATTCTTAAGCCTTACGGCATGGTGCTGGTCACCGGTCCCACGGGGTCAGGAAAAACCAACACTCTGTATTCGTCCATCTCGCGCCTCAACCAGCCGGATACGAACATCATGACGGCCGAAGATCCCGTCGAATTTCAGTTGGGCGGCGTCAACCAGGTGCAGATGAAAGAACAGATCGGATTGAATTTTGCCGCAGCGCTACGCTCTTTCTTGCGGCAGGATCCCAACATCATTCTGGTCGGCGAAATTCGTGACTTCGAAACCGCGGAAATCGCTATTAAAGCCGCTCTCACTGGACACCTTGTGCTTTCCACGCTGCACACCAATGGCGCTCCGGAAACCATTACCCGACTCATGAACATGGGCATTGAGCCCTTCCTGGTTGCGACCTCGGTGCACCTGATCTGCGCTCAGCGCCTGGTGCGGAGGATTTGCAAGGAGTGCGCGGAGGTGGTGGATGTTCCAGTGCAGACCTTGATCGAAGAAGGATACGGGCCCGAGGAAGCCAAGACCGTCAAGATTCAAAAAGGCAAAGGCTGCGGCGTTTGCAACAACACTGGCTATAAGGGCCGTTGCGGTTTGTATGAAGTGATGGAAGTCGATGACGAGATCAGAGAACTGGTTCTGGTGGGTGCATCGGCGGTGGAATTGAAAAAGAAGGCGATCGAACGCGGCATGATCACGCTGCGCCGTAGCGGCTTGATCAAAGTTGCGGCGGGTATGACCACGCTCGAAGAAGTCGCCCGCGAAACGATTCACTGATTTGCGTTACCACGATTCGCGATCGGCTGGGTCCGCGATCTAGAGGAAGGAAACAAATATGGGGTTGTCGTTAAGCGATCTGCTCAAAAGAATGCTGGAGATGAATGGCAGCGATCTTCACATCACCACCAATTCGCCGCCTCAGATCCGGGTACACGGACATCTGGTGCCGCTCGATTTGCCGCAGATGACGCCGGCCGAGACCAAGCAACTCGCCTACAGCGTCATGACGGACTCGCAGAAGCATCGCTTCGAAGAAAGTCTGGAACTTGACTTTTCTTTCGGCTTGAAGGGCCTCGCCCGATTCCGCGCCAACGTCTTCAACCAGCGCGGTGCTACCGCTGCTGTTTTTCGTCTGATTCCATTCGAGATCAAGTCCTTCAACCAGCTCGGCCTACCCGCTGTTGTCAGCAAACTTTGTGACAAGCCCCGCGGCCTGGTCCTGGTGACCGGACCAACCGGCTCGGGTAAATCGACCACGCTGGCGGCCATGATCGACAAGATCAACAGCGAACGTCACGACCACATCCTTACCATTGAAGATCCCATCGAGTTCGTGCACATGAACAAGAACTGCGTGGTCAACCAGCGCGAACTCCACGCCGATACCAAAAGCTTCACCGATGCCCTGCGTGCTGCTCTCCGTGAAGATCCCGACGTCGTGCTGATCGGCGAAATGCGTGACCTGGAAACGATTGAGTCGGCATTGCGAATTGCGGAAACCGGACACTTGACCTTTGGTACCTTGCACACCAATTCGGCCACGTCCACCATTAACCGCATCATCGACGTCTTTCCGGCGCACCAGCAGCCGCAGATTCGGGCCCAGCTTTCACTGGTGCTGGAAGGCGTCATGTGCCAAACCCTCTTGCCCACCGTGAACGGCAAAGGCCGCGCCATGATTATGGAAATCCTGATTCCAAACCCGGCGGTTCGCAACCTGATTCGTGAAGACAAGATTCACCAGGTCTATTCGGCGATGCAGTCCGGCCAGGATAAGTTCGGCATGCAGACGTTCAACCAGGCATTGGCCACAGCCTATTTCCAGAAGCAAGTCTCGTTGGAGACCTGCCTGGCGCGCTCCAGCAATCAGGAAGAACTGCAGGAAATGATCAATCGTGGCGCCAGTTTGTTGAGCCGGGGAACTTCGCCGGGCTCGCCGATGGCAAAAGGAGCTCATTCCAAAGGCTAGAGCACATTGAACGAAGAGTGATGTACGGCCTGCAAGGCCACAGCGAGTTCAAGCAGTGAACTTTCGGCAGTCAGCGACGACCAGTTTGAGGAGAGGTTAACATGCCAGTTTTTACATTTTCCGGCAAGGATGCTTCCGGACAAAAAATTTCCGGGGAACGGACCGCGCCCAACAAACAGGCGCTGGGACAACAATTGCGACGCGAGCACATTACTCCGGGCGCAATTCGCGAAAAGGGCAAAGAATTTTCGATGCCCACCTTCGGCTCCGGTAAGGTCAAGGTCAAGGACATCGCGATCTTCTTCCGCCAGTTCTCGGTCATGATCGATGCTGGCTTGCCCCTGGTGCAGTGTCTGGAAATTCTGGCGGCCAATCAGGAGAGCCAGTCTTTCCAAAAGACGCTGACGGGTGTGCGCACTACGGTGGAAGGCGGCGCCACGCTGGCCAATGCGATGCGGCAGTATCCCGTCGTCTTCGACGACCTCACCACCAACATGATTGAAGCCGGTGAAACTGGCGGTATTTTGGACATCATTCTTCAGCGCTTGGCCACCTACGTGGAGAAGGCTGTGCGTCTGAAAGCTGCTGTGAAATCGGCGTTGATTTATCCCGTCGCGGTCGTCAGCATTGCAACCCTGATCGTCGGCGCTCTGCTCAAGTGGGTGGTGCCTATCTTCTCAAATCTGTTTGCCGGCCTAGGCGTTACGCTTCCTCTCCCCACTCGTATCGTCATGGGATTGAGCGCGTTCGTGCAGGGCTTCTGGTGGGTTTTTATCGCCGGTGCGGTGGGAATTGTCTTCGGCCTGAAACAGATCCGCAAGCACCCACGCGGTCGCTATTACTTCGACAAAGCCCTACTTACGATGCCGATTGTCGGACCCCTTCTGCGCAAGATCGCTGTGGGCCGCTTCACCCGAACGCTGGGAACTTTGATCACCTCGGGTGTTCCGATTCTTGAAGGCTTGGCCATCACCGCCAAGACCTCCGGCAATGCCGTTCTCGAAGAAGCACTGATGAAGGTCCGGAAAGCCATCGAGGAAGGCCGGACCATCGTGGATCCACTCCGGGAGTGCGGTGTGTTCCCCAACATGGTCACGCAGATGATTGGAGTCGGCGAAGCCACCGGCGCCATGGACAACATGTTGCAGAAGATCGCCGACTTCTACGAAGAGGAAGTGGACGCGGCGACCAAAGACATGCTGGCGTTGTTGGAGCCGGCGATCATCGGCGTTCTGGGTTTCACCATCGGTGGCATCGTGATCTCGCTCTACATGCCGCTGTTCGCCATGATCGCCAAGTTGGCGGGCTAGAAAATAATCGGGTGGGAGGCTGGGACTCGCTCGCCATCGGCGACGGCCTCTCGTCCAAAACTGAGTTGGGTCTTAGGTCTCAGGTCTTAGCCTAAAACCCGAAGACCTAAGACCTACCGCTGTTCACAACACGCGGTAGTCGTTTTTCGCGTTACTGGGATTCGCAATGCAATCGACGTTTGACGAGCGGAATTGGCTGGCCTGGCTGGTCAAAGTACGGATACTGATCCTTACCTTCCTGCTTGCCATCCAATTAGCCGTGGCGCATCTCACCCCCGCACCGTTTCCCCTGCGGTTGTTCATCGGCACCATGGTTTTGTGGTTTGCGCTCTCCATCTTCTACGCGCTGCTGCTCTCGCTTTGGGCTGAACATCGCCTGCAGGCCACGTTGCAGGTCCTGACCGACCTGGTTATGGTCAGCCTGGTAGTGCATCAGACGGGAGGCTGGGACAGTTCGCTGAATTTCCTCTACCCGCTGGTCATTATTGTGGCCAGCATTCTGCTTCCGCGAATATGGGCGCAGCTGGTTGCCGCACTCGCTTTCATTCTTTATGGAACGGTGCTGGAACTCAACTACTACGGGGTCGTGAAGTCGTACTGCACCACGCATCCGGGACTGAAGGCGCTGCAGGCAATCATTTTCGTGAACCTGTTCGCCTATCTCGCTGTCGCTTACCTCGCCGGGCTTCTGAGCGCAAAACTGCGCCAGGCGCGGGTGCAATTGAAGGACGCCAGCGGCGCTCTCGAAAATCTTCAGATTCTTCACGAGAACATCATTCAGTCGATCAGCAGTGGATTGATCACTACCGGTCTCGATGGCCACATCACCCTGGTTAACAATGCCGCACAGAAGCTTCTGGAATGTGCGCCGGGCCAATTGGTGGCGACTCCGGTCGCCAAACTCTTCCTGGACCCTCTGCCGAACGCCGAGTCGCAGCAGACGCACGCGGAAGTTCGATTCGATGCGGCTAACGGATTCCGTAAAACCTTGCGCGTAAGAGTAGCCACGCTGAACCTTCCGGAGGGCGGCACGCTTGGTTACGTGTACGCGTTGGACGACCTCACCGAGATTCGCCGTCTGGAACGCGAAGTCCGTATGCAGGACCGGCTGGCGGCGGTGGGACGGCTCGCCGCGGCCATTGCCCACGAGATCCGCAATCCACTTACCTCTATCGCGGGCTCGGTCAGCATGCTCGCTGCCATACCGGACATGAATCAGGAGCATCGTCAGCTCCTCGACATCGTTACCCGCGAATCGCAGCGCCTCAACGGGATTATTACGGATTTTCTGGCCTACTCTCGCGGCAAACAATATCGCTTCGAAAAAGCCGACCTCGTTCCTCTGCTGGAAGACACGCTCACCTTAATGCGGCACCGGATGACAGCGGAAAATAACGGCATCGAAATTGAAAGTCGATTCGCCGTCCGCCAAGCCTGGACCCTCGCCGACGGTGACAAGATCAAACAGGTTTTCTGGAATTTTGGCGAGAACGCGGTGCGCGCCATGCGCGAGGGCGGCACGCTGCGCGTCGCCCTCGAACGTCTGGGAGACGACTGGCAGGTGAGTTTCGCGGACACCGGCACCGGAATGACTCCCCAGCAGACCGAGAAGATTTTCGAGCCTTTCCAATCCAACTTCGAAGGCGGCACGGGGCTTGGCCTGGCTGTCGTTTATCAGATTGTGCAGGCGCACGAAGGCAAAGTCTGGGCTCGTTCAAAGCCTAATCAGGGCACCACCTTCGTCCTGCGGCTGCGGCGCCTCGACGCGGAACGTTCCTCCTCAGAATCGCCTGCGGCGGAAGGTTTCTCTGCCTCTGCCTTGCAAATGCCAGCAGCCACGCCTATGGCGGCCGCTGCTGGAGAAGGGAGGTCGCGTGGCTAACATCCTGGTTTGCGACGATGAGCGCTCCATCTGCGAAATGCTCGACATTGCCTTGCGGCGCGACGGCCACCGCGTCGAAACCGTGCAGTCTGGCCAAGCCGCCAAGAACAAGATTGACGGCAATCTTTACGATCTGATCATCACCGATATTAAGATGCCGAATATCGATGGCATCGAGGTCTTGCGGCACGCGCATCGCGTTTCTCCCGATTCCCCGGTGATCCTCATCACCGCGGTAGATGACTACGAGGCCGCGGTGCAAGCGGTAAAAGCCGGGGGAGCGTCCGATTACATTCGCAAGAGTCCCGGCCTGGTGGATGAAATCCGGCTGGCTATCAGCCGCGTCCTGGAAAAGCTGACTCTCAGCAAGCAGAACTTCGCCCTGCGGCGCGACGCTGCTTCGCATAATTCTCTCGATAACATCATCGGCTCCAGCCCTGCCATGGAGAAGCTCAAGCAAACCGTGCGCACTGTCGCGTCCACGGCCAGCACGGTTCTGATCCACGGCGAGAGCGGTACCGGTAAAGAGTTGGTCGCGCGTGCCGTCCATATCTGTTCGCCTCGCGCCACCGAACCGTTCGTATCGGTAAACTGCGGCGCTTTTCCAGAAACTCTTTTGGAGAGCGAACTCTTCGGCTACTTGAAGGGAGCTTTCACTGGAGCCACCCAGAACAAGCGCGGACTGTTCGAAGTCGCCGGCGGCGGCACGATCTTCCTCGACGAAATCAGTGAAATGACGCTGGCCATGCAGGTGAAACTCCTGCGCGTGTTGCAGGAGCGCAGCGTGCGCCCGGTCGGCGGCACCAGCGAGATTCCTATCGACGTGCGCGTCATCGCCGCCACCAACCGCGATCTCGACAAGGCAGTCGCCGAAAATCTCTTCCGCGAGGACCTTTACTACCGCCTCAGCGTGATTCCCATCCGCGTCCC
>DATEQW010000161.1:0-6461 GCA_035272245.1 Candidatus Sulfotelmatobacter sp.
GAACCAGTCGGTGACCTTTACGGCGACAGTCAGCCCGAGCACGTCCGGCGTGCCTACCGGCACGGTGACGTTCTTGGACGGGACCACGCCGCTGGGCAGTCCGGCGCTGAGCGGAGGAGTAGCGAGTTTGTCAATCTCAACGCTGGCGATCGGGACCCATACCATCACCGCCTCTTACAGCGGCGACGGCAACTTCAACGTCAGCACTTCAAGCGTTGTCAATTTGGTAGTGGCGGCTGCCGTGCCCGATTTCAGCCTGTCATCCTCGCCGACGTCGCTTTCGGTCGCTGCGGGAGCGTCGGGACAATCCATGATCACAATCAATCCCTTAGGGGGCCTCAATCCTTCGACCGTGGCTCTAACTTGCAGCATTTCCACCACCTTGAGTCCGGCGCCTACCTGCTCGCTGGGATCGATCTCGGTGGCCAATAACACCGGCAGTTCGATGCTGACCGTCGCTACGACCGGCGCTCAGGCTGCGCTGACCCCGGCTCCAGAGCACGGCTCCCGCTGGCTTCTCGCCCTTGGTCTCCTGATGCCGGCCATGTTGCTGAGTGCGGCGGGAGTCAATACGCCAGGTCGTAGGAAGCTTCTGGGTATCTGTCTCATCTTTCTGGTGCTGAGCGGATGCTTGCTGCAAGCGGCCTGCGGCGGTTCAGGATCCAGCACTCCACCGCCCACAACCAAGACCAACCCAAGTACTCCAGCCGGCACTTACACCGTCATGATCACGGGGAATGCCAGCGGCGAGCAGCACACCACGTCCGTCTCGCTGACGGTGCAGTAGCACCGCGAGAACGCGAGAGCGGCGAGTGGGGAATTCGGGAGGCGACGACGAAATCAGTTCGCCCTGCGGGTTGATGCTGCAGGGCACACGGAACTCGATTCTCCCGCGCCAGTACCGTAGCGGGAATGTTCGACGGGGCAGGACACATCGGCCAGAAGAAATGCGTGCCGGTCTTGCCTAACTTGGGACGGTCTTCAGGGGCGAGGGGAAGAAAGCAGCGCCCATCCAGTGACCTTGAGGGGCAAGGACAAACGCGACTTCTTTCCCTAGCCCATTGATTAGAGTGCGCGTATTCCTCCAAGCTTTCCATCGGGGAAATACCCGAGCCATTTGTGCAAGAAAAATCCCGATAAGACAAGACCGAGAGTAGGTTCGCGGACGGTCCTGCGCCCGTGCAAGACAGCGCGACTTCTCGATACGGTTTACTGTGCTGGATGCTGTTCTAAAGCCAGGAGGAAGATTCTTAGCTTGTCTTGGCGGGATTATCAGAGACTCGAATGGAGAAGTTCACGGTAATCGTGGCTTTGGTCTCGACCGGCTGTCCGTTCTGCAGATAAGGCTTGAAGCGCCACTCGCGGACTGCCTGCTGGGCTGCCGCAGTCAGGATCGCAGGGCCACTGAGCACGCGCAGATTCTGGATGGTGCCGTCCGCGCCCACGATGGCCTGCAACACGACCGAACCTTGAACCCTGGTGTGCTGTCCGAGCAAGGGATAGGTCAGATCCGTGGAAGAAAGACGCTCGCGGTCGGCGGCGTTGGTAGGCTGACCGATCACTGAAGTCGCGGCCGCTGGCAGGCGGTTCGAAGCGCCCGGAATCTCCACTTTCGCAATATTGCTACCCGGATGGACCGTGCTGTGAGTATCGCCGGCGATTACTTCGACGTCCAGCGGCGGAAGGACGGCCCGCTTGGTCACGATGGCTGGAGTCGCTGAGTTCGGAACTTCCTTGGATGACGGCGCAACCACAACCGCGGTAGAAGTCTTGGTGGCAGGCCGGCTCTTCGGAACAGTCGGCGCCACCGGTATTTCTGCGGTTTTGGCAGGAGCAACAGCCGTCTGCGGTTTCGGGACATTCTCGGTGTACGTGGCGTCAGCCTCGGTTCCGTCGTCCGAACCAAACCAGAAATCCCGATCCCTTACGATAACGACGGCGAGAGCAACTACCAGAAGAGCCAGGGCAACCAGCAACCGGCTGCGTTCTCGCATCGCGAGACCCGTTCGTGGCTTACCAAGCTCCGTTTTTGCGTCTAGCTCCCGCATTTCGCGTCTTTCGATCCGTCAAGAACCTTGTAAATTGGACTCAATCGAGAGTGCCATTACCAACCACCCGTATCTTGAGGCCATTAGCGCGCTATGACAATGGCACGATCCGGGAAACTATGGCCCGAGAGTGCTAGAAAGGGCCCTCCAGGGCACTCTTGCTGCGTGACTTGGATCACAGCTACGTGTCCAGCCCTTTCGGTAGAGTAGGGTCACGTATGGGCGGATTTTCCATTCTCACCAACCGAAGACGCGCCGTGGTCGCCCTGGTGCACTCCGTCGTATTCCTGTTGATCGCGGTGCGGCAGATGGTTGCGGCCAATCCCGCCTCCGGCATCTGGCTGCCGTCTACGGTATCCACCGGCACATGGATCCTCTGCGGCGTATTTGCCGTGGTCTCCTCGATTCTTCTATGGCTTCTCGTGATCTCTCGCGGATGGATGGAAAAATTCTATTTCGGATTTTGCACAGTCAGCGCGAGCTCAGGCCTACTCCGAACCGCCGCCGGCGATCAGGCTTTTCACGCGGGCATTTACATCAGGGTGATTATGCTGGTAAGCGCGGTTCTGGTCGGAGTGCTGATTGTGCGCGAGCACTCCCGTGAGGCCTCGGAGTACGCCGAAACTAGTTCGTAAGCATTTCCTTTCGTCCTGTACACTGCTAGGCTGACTGCTTCCTCAAACCAGTTCTTCGATCGCAACGTGTATTATCGCGGCATGGGATGCGCTGCGGTGCCGGACGTCACTGCCTTCATTCTGGCTGGGGGCAAGAGCACGCGCATGGGCAGGGACAAGGCCTTCGTTGAATTCGAAGGCCAAACTCTGCTGGCGCGGATGCTCGGCTTGGCTCGGTCGGTGACGATCGATGTACGCATCGTGGGTGATGCTAAGAAGTTCGCTTCGTTTGCGCCGGTGGTCGAAGACATATTCCGCGACCGGGGTCCTCTGGGTGGAATTCATGCTGCATTGCGGGCTTCGCAGACAGACCTCAACTTGATGCTGGCTGTGGACATGCCGTTTGTCTCGACCGCGTTCTTGAAACACTTGATGGGTTATGCGGGAGGTTCACCAGAGGCAACGGTGTTAGTTCCCCGCACCGGCGGACGCCGGCAGCCCCTGTGCGCCATTTACCGCCGGGAATTTGCCGATGCCGCCGAAATCGCACTGCTTGCGGGACAGAATAAGATCGATTTGCTCTTTACCGCAATCAAGACTCGAGTGATCGAGGAAGAAGAGTTGAAACGCGACGGATTCTCGCTTGATCTCTTCCGAAATTTGAATACTCCCGAAGAATTGGAGGCGGGGCAGCGAAGCGGTTAAAATCGTTTAGCCTAAGCGCGATTCCCGAGAACCAATCGAATGCCTGAAACCGCCAGCCAGCCTTACATCGAATTCCGCGAGGTCTCCAAAGCGTTCGGCGACAAAGTGGTTCTTGATCGAGTCAGTTTCAACGTCACGCCGGGTGAGACCGTGTGCATCCTGGGACGCAGCGGGGTGGGTAAATCGGTTTCGCTGCAGCTTCTCATGGGATTTCTCAAGGCGGACTCCGGACGCGTGATCGTCGCCGGCGAAGATATCACCGGCCTTACCGAGGTGCAACTGGAAGCCATAAGAAAGAAAGTCACCATGGTTTTCCAGAATGGAGCGCTCTTCGATTCGCTCACAGTCGGGGAAAATGTCGCCTTTCCGCTGCGCGAAAGCCGGGAGCTCTCCGAAGAACAGACTTATCAGATCGTCGATGGTTTGCTGCAGATGGTGGGGGTCAAGGAAATGCGCGACCTGTTACCCTCCGATCTCTCAACGGGAATGAAGCGGTCCGTGGCCATTGCCCGCGCCCTGGCGGCGCGGCCGGAATGCGTTCTCTACGATGAGCCCACGACGATGGTGGACCCGCTGATGGCACAGCTGCTAGGGGATCTGATCAAGCGTCTCAAGCTCCAACTGAACCTGACCAGCATCGTGGTAACCCATGACATGCGCTTGGCGCAGAAACTCGCCGACCGGGTCGTCTTCCTCTATGAAGGCAAAGCGATTTTCTTCGGTCCTTACGCCGAGATGGAGAAATCCAATGAGTCCATCGTGCACGAGTTCCTGGAGTTGGACGAACTGAAGGTGGGCTGTTAGCGAGCGCTGCGTTCAGATTCAGCCTTCTAGGTTTTCCTGACATAGCCCCCGCAAGCAAGGACTGGAAGCCTTGGATACTTCTCAAATCTGGTGTCGCTGAAGGAAAGCTGGCATTGCACGAACTGCGAGCCGCGGTCTGACTTGATAATCCGGGAATGCGAGCAATCGGCGCACAATCCCCACTTCGGCGAGTTCTTGTTTTCTTCTTGAACGGAGAACATACGTCGAGGTTAAGGCTGGCCCGTCGGTTTGCCTAGAAGCCCTGCCGCACCAGCTCTTCCACGGTGAGTGAGCTCTCGGTCGCCTCGCGGGTCATCATCTTTTCGACATACTTCGCAATCAGATCGGCTTCGAGGTTGACGGGATCGCCCGGCTGCAACGAGTTGAGGTTGGTCATCTCGACGGTATGCGGAATGATGGCAATAGTGCAGGTCCGGTCTTCCAACTTTGCGACCGTGAGGCTAATGCCCTCGATGCTGATGGAACCCTTGTAGACAGTGTATTTCTCAATCTCAGGCGGCAACTCGATGCGCAGCCACCAATTTTCAGAGTTCGCGATGCGCTCGAGTTCGATGAGCTTACCTACGCCATCCACGTGGCCTTGCACGATGTGACCGCCGAAGCGGCCATCGGCCTTCATCGGTAGTTCCAGATTCACCAACGCACCCTCGTGTATGCGCGAAAAGGATGTCAGACCCCAGGTTTCGGGAGCTAAATCGGCACAGAAGGAACCTGGCTTGATGTCGAGCGCGGTGAGGCAAACGCCGCTCACCGCGACGCTGTTGCCGGGTTTCAGTTCCTTCGGAGTATTCGCGGCGGTGATGGTGATGCGGCGATTCTCGCCATGCTGTTCGATGCGGTTGACGCGTCCTACTTCCTCTACGATGCCGGTAAACATAAAAGACCTCGATGGTCGACCCAACATCATAAACCCACAGCGGACAAGAATCTTTCTTGAGCATTACCCTTCGTAGGGATCGCGCAAATATCCTTCGACGGCGAAGTCGTTTTCAAAGCGGTGCAATTGGAGGCGCTTTACCCGCAGCGTTTCTTGCATGTCGCGGAATCTGTCTCCATTGGCAAATGAAACGGATCCCGCGCTCGCCAGAATCTTCGGAGCGTAATAGAAGAAAATCTTGTCGACGATTCCGGAGGCCAGGGCCATCCCATTGATTGTCGCTCCTCCCTCGATCATGAGGCTGGTGACTTCAAGTTGCCCGAGGCGGCGCAAAATCGAATGAATGTCAGGACGGCCGTCGGTCGCGGAGGGAAGCTGTTCCACGCGAATGCCATGCGCCTCCAAGGCTGTCTTTTTCTGTTCCTCGCCCAAGGAACAGAAAACCAGCACATCGTTTTTGGTGCGCTCCTTCGCGACGCTCTGCACCAACCGCGATTCCAACGGCAGCCGTAAGTGCGAATCGAGAATCACGCGCAACAGCGGTCGACGGCGCGGCTGTCCACTGCGGTCGGTCAGCAGCGGGTCATCCGCCAGTATCGTTCCCACGCCAACCAGGATGGCATCGCTTTGGTGGCGCTGTTCGTGCACATGGGCCCGTGCAGCTTCGCCGGTAATCCATCCGCCAGCAGGAGCTCCCGCCACGCGTTTCGCCTCGCCTTCGGGCGGCGGAGCGATTTTGCCGTTTAACGTCATCGCCGCTTTCAATGTCACCAATGGAACGCCGTGGCGAATGTAGCGTGCGAAAGCCTCATTCAGGCGACGCGCTTCCGCGTCCATCCGGCCGACCTCCACGTGGACGCCGGCCGCGCGCAACTTCTCAAAGCCACGACCGCTCACTTTTGGGTTGGGATCGGGCATGGAAGCTACCACCCGATGAATCCCGGCTGCAATCAGAGCGTCGGTACATGGGGGCGTGCGGCCTTGATGCGAGTGGGGTTCGAGATTGATGTAGAGGGTTCCACCGCGAGCCTTGCCGCCGGCTTGTTCGAGGGCAAGCACCTCCGCGTGTTTCAGGCCATCGTAAGTGTAAGCGCCTGTACCTACGATTGTTCCTTGCGCGTCGACAATCACCGCTCCCACATAAGGATTGGGCGACGCCAAGGCCATGCCTTGACGCGCCAGAGTGAGCGCTTGATGCAAAAATTGCTCGTCAGTGGGGTTCATGGACATGAATCCACTCACCACGGAGACCGGAGTCACGGAGGGACACGAATGAATGCAGCGACGGTCTACAACTCGCGTGGTGGGAAGGCGTCAGCTGGATTGTCCTCCTCTGGTTCTTCGAGCGCTACCGCACCGGATTTTCCCTTCGGTCCCATTCCTCGCAGCGCA
>DATEQW010000162.1:0-24163 GCA_035272245.1 Candidatus Sulfotelmatobacter sp.
GCTGATCAAGCCGCGCTGCTGGAGGCGTCCGACGTGAGACTGGAAGGTGGCGGTCTGATCGCGGCCGCCGACGTTCAGACGGGTTATATCCAATCCAACGCGAGGACTAACGCCGGTCGCGCCGTCGGGAGCTTTTTCACCAGCAGGCAGTCCGGTCTCGAATTCCAAGCCAACTCCGTAGGTGAAGGTATAGCGCTTTGCCTCCTGAACCTGGACCAGAACATTTTTCTCAGGGTCGGTGCCGTTAGGATTCTGGACGGCGGTGTCGACCTGGCTGAAGATGCCGAGATCGTACAGTTTCGTCTGGGTATCGAGAAGGTCCTGCTGACTCAGGGGCTGGCCGGCCACCACTTTCACTTCACGCTCGACAACGTAGTCGCGGGTGTGATCGAGCCCTGCGACCAGCACTCGATTGACGGCGAACTGTTCGCCTTCCTGGATGGTGTAGGTAACATCTTCGCGATTCGGGGCACCGGGAGAAGGGGTGGTGGTGATATCGAGAAGAGCGTTGGGAAAACCGTGATTGAAGTAGTAGCTAAGAATCAGTTCGCGGTCGGTCGCGAGATTCTGTTCGGAATAAGGCTGACCGGTGCTGGTGTTGAGCTCGGGAAATGCCTTGGCGTTAACCTTCTGATTGCCAACGAGGTGGAATGCGCCCACCAGGGTCTGAGGGCCCTCCTCGATTTGAATGTGAACCGCGAGATGGTTATCGCTGCCGTGATAATCGTCGTCGACCTTGGTTTGAATTTTGGCCTCGCGAAATCCGTTGGAGACATAGAGCGCCTGAAAAGCCGCGACATCGCTCTTTAGCCAGGCGTCACTATAGCGGCCGGGAGAAAAAGTGCTGGCGGGCTGAATCTGCAGGCGCTGGCGCAGCATGCGGGTGGGGAAATACTTGTTCCCGGTAATCTCGATGCGCTCCAGCTTGTGCACGGGGCCGGGGTCGATACGGTATACGACGCGCAGGAGATCGGGAGCGCTGTCCTTTTGAAAGTCGACCGTCGCGTCAAAGTGACCGCGACTCTGGAGATAGTCGAGCAGATTGCGCTTTCCTTCGTTCAGCAGATCATCGTCGATTGCGTTCTCCTGGTAGACGGGAACTTCTTTTTTCAGCACACCGCGGCTGACGTGAAATCCTTGCGTATAGATCACGACGACCGGGCCGGGTTCGATCAGGAAGGTGTAGTCAACGGCGTTCGATTCGGGACGGTACTTCTGTTCGGCAATGGAAACCTGGGCCAGAACGCGCTGCTGCTTCTGCAGCCTCTTGCGTAGATGCTGAAGAGAATTGGTGACGCGGCTGGCGGTGATTCGTTCACCGGGGTGCATGCGGGCAATGTCTTCGAACTGAATCTGGGAAAATTGGGAATGGCCGGTGACGTTGATCGTGCCGATGTGCGCGGGTTCACCCGAAGTAATGTGAAACAAAAGATTGACCTGCTGGGTATCAGCATTGGAAACGCTTTCGACGGAGACCCGGGCGCGATAGTAACCGTTCTCCTGCAGAAGCTGGCGGATGTTCTGCACGGCACGATCGCGTTTGTCGCGGGTATAGAGTTCACCGAGTTCGAACTTTGAGGCGTTCACGATCTGGTTGTAGCTGGGATGATTGGTTGAACCTTCGACCTCGACCGCACCCACGAAAAAGTTGGGCGAAGTAACGAAGCTAAGCAATACATCCGGGCCAGAGGGAGTGACTTCCGCCTGGATGTCGGCGAAGCGGCCAGTGGCGAAGAGGATGCGGATGCTGTCACGAACCTGATCGCGATCCAAGGGCTGGCCCGCTTTTTGGGGAAGCAGGGGAAGAAAGTGATCGACACTGGAGACTCCGGGAAGATCGATAGATTTGACGGTGCGTCCGACGTAGGCGGACATGGAAGCCAGAGTGGAAGGCGTGGGCGCTTGCGGCGTTGTAGCTTGGGAATCCTGGGAGGATGGCGAAGAGACGGATGCGGACGAACCGGCACGGGCGACCGGAGCGAGCGAAAGCAACATGAAAATGATAAGAGATGCGTACGTTCTCAGCAGATAAATTCCTTGGGCCCGTTTCCTTGCTTCGATGAAGTGCGCAGCGCCCTCGTTGTCCAACATGCCGATGGTTCGGTGATCACCTTATAATAAAGGGTTTGAGGTTGATCATTGATGACCTCCTTGAGGCAGGGCGTGGATCGTGGATAAAGAGAAGATTGAGGAACGGTACTCGCGGCAGATTCTGTTTCGCGGCATCGGAGTGGAGGGCCAGCGGCGGCTGGCTGCAGGCCGAGTGGCGATTGTGGGATGCGGAGCAACCGGATCGGCATTGGCTTCGCTGCTGGCTCGCGCTGGCGTGGGAACGCTGCGGATTATTGATCGCGACTATGTAGAGCCGAGCAATCTGCAACGACAGTCTCTGTTCGACGAAAAGGATGCGGCCGAATCACTGCCGAAGGCGATTGCAGCGGCGCGGAAGATTGGGAGCTTTAATTCGGAGATTGCGGTGGAGGCGCGAGTCGAGGATGTGGTTCCCGCGAATATTCAGGTTTTGCTTGAGGGAATGGATGTAATTCTCGATGGCACAGATAACTTTGAGACTCGGTATCTGGTGAACGATTTTGCGGTGAAATCATCGTTGCCGTGGATTTATGCAGCGGCGGTGGGCAGCTATGGGGTGACTTTGAATGTGTTGCCGGGAAAAACGGCGTGCCTAGCTTGCATTTTTCCTGAAACGCCACGGGGGATGGTGGAAACTTGCGAGACTTCCGGGATATTGAATTCTGCGGTGAACGCGGTGGCGTCGGTGGCGGCTACGGAAGCCTTGAAGTTGTTGGTGGGCGATGCGGCGCTGGGAAAATTGCGGAAGACTTTGTGGTCGCTGGATGTGTGGACGAACGAAGTGGCGGAAATTGCGGCGGGAAAACCACGCGCCGGCTGCCGGGCGTGCGGTGAGCGGAACTTTGTGCACCTGGCGGGGGAGGGACGTCCGCATATCACGATGTGCGGGCGGAATTCGGTGCAGATCCACGAGCAGGCGCGGCCCATTGATTTTGGCGAAATGCGGCGGCGGCTGGAGACGCTGGGCGTGGTGCGGCACAACGAGTTTGTGTTGAAGTTCTGGCGCGAACCCTATGAGATGACGCTGTTTCCCGATGGACGGGCGATCATCAAAGGAACGACCGATACCGGGGTGGCGCGAAGTTTGTATGCGCGGTATGTGGGCAGCTAGGAGCCTAGGCAGCTTTCCTTTTCCTGGGAACCTTCGCGCCTTTCTTGCGTGCCTCGGACAAGCCGATGGCGATGGCCTGTTTGCGGCTTTTTACGGTGCCGCCCTTGCCGCCGCGACCGGACTTCAACGTGCCTTTTTTCTCGCGGCGCATGGCGCTCTCGACGCTCCTGCTCGCAGCCTCTCCGTATTTCCGGCCGGATGATTTTTTTCGCGAGCCTTTTTTCTTTGCTGCCATGTTTGTTTCCTCCTGCGCCTACTCGCTTCGGTGTGGGCGATTGGGCGAAATCTGCCACAACGCTGCCAGGGAAGCTGCTGCGGTGGTGAGCGCGGCCTTGGAATCGGTTTCGAGCACGTGAGTCTTGAGCCGAAAGATCGGCTGTTGCGAAGCGGGAGCCGTGCCGCGGTTCAGGCTGGTTAAAGATCCCTCAAAAAGTTCTTTCCAGCGCTTCTGATCGACCGGGTTGGGAATTGCTTGGTTTGCCATAAAGTTTCGGCCTCAGTTAATAGAGTCAATTCATCGCCTATGGTGACTTTTTATTCGTAAACGGCACGCTTCACCATAGGGTGATCGCTGGACGACGGGGAGGTTTCTGTCCCTATGGGAGAGACGGAGAAGCACTAGCTCCTTCCGAGCCTAACGAATACGGGCGCCAGAGGGTTTGGCCTAACTCGTCATCGACATGAACATCAAGGCATGAACCAAAGAATCGTTGGGAGTTGGTATTTAAACGCTCTGAAGGATTTATCCTGTGGTGAATTTTCTGGAGAGTATGGTTGGCCATGCAGCATTTGACTCCGCATGACGTGATGACGATGTTCATGGCGCTGGCCGTGTTGCTCGGCTGCGCCAAGCTGGCGGCGGAGTTGATGCAGAAGATTGGCCAGCCCTCAATCCTGGGAGAGATTTCCGTTGGAATATTTCTGGGGCCAACGGTTCTGGGCCGCTTCCGGCCGCACATCTACCAGATCTTGTTTCCCACCACCGGGCCGATGCCGATTGTGCTCGATACCGTCACCACGCTTGGGGTGGTTTTCTTTCTGCTGACGGCGGGTCTGGAGATCGATCTGCGCAGCATCTTCCGGCAAGGCAAGAGCGCGCTGCTGGTGAGTCTTTTCGGAGTGGCGTTTCCACTGGGAGCTGGGTTCCTGGCGGCCAGTATTTTTCCGGAATATCTGGGCGCGCAGGAAGGAGCGAATCCGCTCATCTTCGCGCTGTTCGTGGGCACGGCGCTGGCGATCTCAGCGCTGCCGGTGATCGCAAAAATTCTGATGGACCTGAACCTGCTGCGAACCGAGGTCGGGACGGTCATCATCTCCTCGGCCATGTTTGATGACCTGGTGGGATGGATTCTGTTTTCCATGGTGCTGGGGATGCTGCATCCGAAGGCGGGCGCGAGCGTAACCGATGCGGTTAAGCACACCATCGTGCTGGTGGTGCTGTTTGTGGGACTCACGCTGACGCTCGGACGGTGGTTGTTCGACAAAATCTTGCCTTTTGTGCAAGCGCATACCACGTGGCCGGGAGGGGTGCTGGGATTCATCTTCACGCTCACGCTGGCGGGCGCGGCGTTCACGGAATATGCCGGGATTCATGCGGTGTTTGGCGCGTTCGTGATTGGCATTGCGATTGGGGAATCGGGACATCTGCGCAAGCGGACGTCCGAGCAGATTCACCAGGTCGTCACCAACGTGTTCGCTCCATTTTTCTTCGCCAGCATCGGACTGCGAACAGATTTTGTCTCGAAGTTCGACTGGAAACTGACGGCCACGGTGATTGGCGTGGCTTGCGTGGGAAAACTTCTGGGCGCGGGATGGGGCGCGCGGCTGGGGGGCATGGACCGGACGTCGTCATTGGTTGTAGGACTGGCGATGAATGCGCGCGGAGCCATGGAGATCATCCTGGGAATCCTGGCGCTGCAAGCCGGGTTGATCCGCGAATCGATGTTTGTGGCGCTGGTGGTGATGGCGCTGCTTACTTCGTTGATCTCCGCTCCGGCGATTCATTTCCTGGTGCACCGGAGACAGGCGCTGACCTTGAAGGACACCGTCAGCGCCAAGCTGTTCCTGCCGAACCTGACGGCAACCACCCGGCTGGGAGCGTTGCGGGAAATGTGTGAGGTAGCGGCGGAAGCAGTGAGCAATGCTCCAGAAAGGCTGTTTCGGCTGGTATCGGAGCGGGAGAGCATCGTCCCCAGCGGCTGGGAGAATGAGTTGGCGGTGCCGTATGCGCGGGTGAACGGGTTGAGCAGGCCGCTGGTCGTCGCCGCGAAAACGACTGGGATCGATTTCGACGCGAGCGATGGCAAACCGGCGCGGCTGATTATAATGATCCTGACCGGTGATAACCAGTCGCAACGCGATTTACTGGGAGATGCGAGCGAGATATTCAGCCACAAAGAAGCGGTGGATCAGGCAGTGCATGCGGCAAGTTTTGTGGAGCTGGTGGCGGCGCTGAATGCGCCGGTGAAGTAGGCGCAAGTGCGTGCCACGGACATGAATTGCGGCGAACTTGGAAGAGCAGCCGCCATGCGCGCATAATCTGTGCAACCGCCATTCCTGACTCTTCCCTTGAACAGATGGTCGACCGTTCTGCCAAGAAGTGCGGTGAATGCGCCGGTGAAATAGAAAAGTTTGGCTGCCCCCCAGGGATTCGAACCCCGATAGCCTGCTCCAGAGGCAGGTGTCCTAGCCGTTGAACGAGGGGGCAGCGGACAGAGCTAATTTGTTCTCAGCTCACTCTGATTCTATGGTTTGAGGCGGAGCGCGGTCAACAAAATCGATCGTACACGTGTCGTTTCAGCTGACCGTCAATACCCGGAGATCCCCGATAAAATGAAGATGATCTCTCGTGAGTGTGCGGGCTCGAACGGGCCGGCATCCCAGTCTCCGAAGACGTCACGAACCAGCATTCCCGAACGAGCGATCAAGGCTTCTACATGTTCTCGCGAGGGAAACCGCAGCGTGCTGTTCGTCGTCAGGATCGCGTTCCCAGAGCGGTAGGAAGTCTGGAACGAAATGAATTCGTCGGCCTGGCTCGTGATTTCCAAGGTCTCAACAAGTTGTCCGCCGGGCAACATGCGAGGCGGCCGTGCCGCCCACTCTCCGGCCCAGTCCACGCGTGGATTGCGAGTTTCAAATGCAGCCCTGCCGTGCTCTTTGAGATGGCCACGCATGGTATGCAACACTGCCAGCATATCGGGGTCGGTAAGCAGGATTTGGAAAGCATGTCCGGTCATGACGATCAGGTCGAAGCGCCGCTGCGACTTGTAGCTCTGCGCAGGGGACTCGACCCACTCAATCTGGTCCGCGTAAGGTTTGCTTTTGGCCACATCGAGCATCGCCGCTGCCGGATCAACACCCGTCACCCGGTGACCACGCTGGGCGAGCGCACAGCAGAGTGTGCCCGTACCGCAACCCAGGTCGAGGACACTGCATGGGCGCGGTCCGGCGAGGGATAGGTAGAACTCGGTATCCTCCGCCGGCTGGTTAATGAGGTCGTAAATCTTTGCGATCTGAGCGTTCTGATAGTCCATACCCTTATCGCGCTGCCAAAGCGTGCCGGAGCCGATTTTAAACTTATGCCGCTTCTTGAGGCTCGCTTCTTACGTTCCGCGCTTAGGGAGGCTGTTCCTACAGGAATGACTTTCTTCCGCGGGCAGTAGAATCAAGATTGAGACTCGCCGGAAGGAGAATATCCATGTCGACCAGTTTTGAAAACATTGCCACACCCGTTGCCGACTACGCCGAAGTGGCGCGCCGGGCGCTGGAAGCGGAGCGGTGCGCGCTGCTGGTGGTGGATATCCAGGAAAAGCTGTTGCCGCCGATTTTTCAGAAGGAGCAACTGGTGCGCAACGCGAAGCTGCTGATCCGCGCGGCCGGCGTGCTGAAGATTCCTGCGATTGTGAGCACACAATACGCGAAGGGGTTGGGCGGGACGGTGCCGGAGGTCGCTTCCCTGTTGCCGGAAACCGAGGCGATCGACAAGAATCTGTTCTCGTGTTTCGGCAGCGAGGCGTTCTGCACGCTGCTCAAGCGGCTGCCGGGTAACCGCAATACCTTATTGTTATGCGGAATGGAGAGTCACATCTGCGTGACGCAGACGGCACTGGCGGCGCTGCGGGACGGGTATATCGTACATCTCGCGTCGGATGCGGTGAGTTCGCGAACCGAATGGAACTGGAAGATTGGACTGGAGCGAATGCGCGCGGCGGGCGCGGTGATTTCTTCCACCGAGATGATGATTTATGAGCTGATGCGGTCCTCGGCGTCTCCGGCGTTCAAAGAGATGCTGCCGCATCTCAAGGGATAGAAGATTCTCAGGGCTGAATTCTGCCTAGCTTGCTTCCGATTCCTTCTTCTTGACTCGCACAACCGTGATTTTGGCGAAGCCCTCTTCAAAGGCGGGAGGTTTCAGCTTGGCGGCCATGCGGCGCATCACGTCCTGAGGAACTACGCGATCGCGGCGTTCGTGACGCTCGATGCAAACTTCCAGCGGCACGTCGAAGAAGACAGCGTGCACTTCGTAGTTGTAATCCTTGGCCAGCTTGATCCAGTGTTGGCGCTCTTGCGGCGTGAGATTGGTCGCGTCCACGTAGTTCATGGGACGCTTGGCGATTAGGCGCGCCTTGAGCATGGAACGGAGATTGGAGAAGACGAGGTCCTGAAATCTTTGTTCGCGGACGTCATCGAAGAGCAACGAACGGACCATGTCGCTGGAAAGTGGCACGACGTTGTGGCGCTTGAACCATGAACTTTTTCCGGAGCCTGGCAGACCGATGGCAAGCACGACCACGCCCTTCGGCGGACGTTGTGCGACCGCGGCAGGTACGGGAGGCTTTGGGACTGCGACGGCGACCGGCTCAGGCGTTTGGGCTACCTCGGCATCCGGGTCGGCATCCGGCATTTCCTCTTCCACGGGTTCGACCGGCAGTGCCGGAATCGAGCCTTTGACTGCGGCGGGAGTAAAGGCTTGCGCTACTGCCTGCTCGCGTCCACGACCGCCTCGGCCGCGACCTCCGCGACGCCGGCGGCTACGGCCTGCCGACGAACCGCCGGCGGCGCGCTGCCCGGCCGGAGGCTGAGCTTCGGATGGAGCGTCCTCGGAACTGGGCTGAGCTTCAGTTGGCCGATCTTTGATGGGCCGATCGTGAGTTGGTCGATCTTCGGAAACCGGAGCAGGTAAAGAAACTTCCGGTTCCTCGTTCTTGGTATCGGGGGCTGCGCCGGGAGCTTGTTCCGCGTCAAAATATGCCGGTTGCAGAGGGGGCGGAGCGGGCTGATCGGAGGGCCCGGCGGGAGTTTTTTTGCGGCGCTGCAAGCGCTCGCGCATCCATTTGCGCATGCAAGGCTTTTAACACAGATGCGAGTGCCGGATCAATGCGCTCGCGGCCTGCGAACCATGCCTGACAGCGGAGGAAAGCGTTCTCGGCCAAGCGTTCGACGGGAAGGATACCCATTACAATGGCGGTGATGCCTGGAGCGATTCCATCCGCGATCCGCGGTCAGAAATACATTTCTCTGACTACGTTCCGGAAAACCGGGGTGGGGGTTGCGACTCCGGTGTGGTTTGGAGAAGAAGGCGACAAGCTGTATGTGATGACGCGCAGCGACATGGGCAAGTCCAAACGCATCCGCAACAACCCTCGAGTGAAAGTAGCTCCCTGCACCATTCGCGGCAAAGTGACTGGAGCTGAGTTCTCGGCGACGGCTCGCCTACTGCCGCCGGAAGAGCACGCCCGGGCGCGTGCAACCATCAACCGAAAATATTTGTTGGCCCGATTGTCATCTCCGTTCAGCAGGGCGGATGCGTTCCTGGAAATAAGCTTCGTTTGATGCGGCTGTCAAGGACCAAACGCACAAAGCTACGTGATGGGAATCAGAGGGTTCGCGATCAGTGTCCGCAATCATTTACGTCAGTTCCCTGTCCTGCTAACATCATCTGTCGTGTAAAGAAACTTCTGTGATGGCATTCATAAGAATGGAGCAAAATATGGCAATTAAAGTTGGCATCAACGGTTTTGGACGCATCGGGCGTAACGTTTTACGGACTTCGCTCAAGGATTCGAATCTGGAATTCGTAGCGGTCAACGATCTTACCGATCCGAGGACGCTGGCGCACCTGCTGAAATACGACTCCGTCCTGGGCAATCTGCCTAATAAGGTGAGTGCGGGCGCGGACAGCATTACCGTGGACGGGAAGGTAATCAAAGTATTCAAGGAGAAAGATCCGGCGGCGCTGCCCTGGGAATCAGTGGGAGCGCAGGTGGTGATCGAATCGACTGGACGCTTCACCGATGCCAACGAAGCCAAGAAGCATCTGCGCGGGTCAGTGAAGAAGGTGATCATTTCGGCTCCGGCGAAGAACGAGGACATCACGGTGGTGCTGGGCGTGAACCATGAGAAGTACGATGGCGCGAAGCATCATATTGTTTCGAATGCCTCGTGTACGACGAATTGTCTCGCGCCGATCGCGAAGGTGATCAACGACGAGTTCAAGATTATCAGCGGGACGATGACGACCATTCACTCCTACACCAACGATCAGGTGATCCTCGATTTTCCGCATAAAGACTTGCGGAGGGCTCGAGCGGCGGCGCTGTCGATGATTCCTACGTCCACGGGCGCGGCCAAGGCGCTGAAGCTGGTGTTGCCGGAGCTGGGCGGCAAGCTCGACGGATTCTCCATGCGCGTGCCAACGCCGAATGTTTCGGTGGTCGACATGGTGGTATGGGTAGAAAAGAAAACGACCAAGGAAGAAGTGAATGCGGCGCTGAAGAAGGCTTCCGAGAGTGGGCCGCTGAAGGGGTATCTCGGCTACGAAGACAATGAGTTGGTATCGTCGGATTTCAAAGGCGATCCGCGGTCTTCGATCGTCGACTCGCTCATGACCCTGGTGGTGGGCGGCAATTGCGTCAAGGTGATCTCCTGGTATGACAACGAGTGGGGATACTCCTGCCGCGTGCGCGACCTGATTCACTATATGGCGGGCAAGGGCCTGTAACGACATTGCGGAGCCACCTTCGCCAATGTGCGTGGGGTGGCTCCGCGCTCCATTTCTTTTGGATCATGCTTTCTTTTGAATCGTGCTTACCTTTAAGTGACGCTTACCTTTTAAATAACGCTGCCAAAGGACGACCAGCCAATGTCCAAGCTTTCCATCCGTGATCTCCCTTTGAATGGCAACCGTATCTTCATGCGCGTCGACTTCAATGTTCCGCTAGAAGACGGCCGCGTCATGGATGACACGCGCATCCGCGAAACCCTGCCCTCTATCGAATACGCGCTGCGACATGGGGCGCGGCTGATTCTGGCCTCGCATCTGGGAAGACCAAAGGGCAAGCCCAATCCCAAGATGAGTCTGAAGCCGGTGGCAGAGCGGCTGCGCATGGTTCTGGACAAGGAGCTGGCGCGCGGCGAGAACGTGGGCTTCTGCCCGGATTGCGTTGGACCGGAGGCGGAAGAAGTGGCTTTGCAGCTGGAAAAAGGCCAGACCCTGCTTCTGGAGAATCTTCGCTTTTATGCGGAGGAAGAAGCAAACGACGAGAAGTTCTCGAAGCAGCTGGCGAGTCTGGCGGATTTCTATATCAACGATGCGTTCGGCACGGCGCATCGGGCGCATGCCTCAACCGTCGGCATTACAAAGTTCCTGTCGAAATCGGCGGCAGGACTGCTCATGGAGAAAGAGCTGCAATATCTGGGCAAGGCGCTGGAGCATCCGGAGGCGCCGTTTGTGGCCATTCTGGGCGGAGCGAAGGTTAGCGACAAGATTGGTGTGATCCGGAATTTGATGACCAAGGTCGACTCGCTGATCATCGGCGGAGGCATGGCTTACACCTTCCTGAAGGCGCAGGGACAGGAGATCGGAAAATCGCTGCTGGAAGCCGACAAAGTTGATCTGGCTCGGCAACTACTGGAAGAAGCCAAGCAACGAAACGTGAAATTCCTGTTGCCGATCGATCACGTGGTGGCGATGAAGCCGGAGGCGAACGCGGTGGTGCAGCAGATTGGCGAAGGGCAGCCGATTCCAGCCGACCGCATGGCGCTCGATATTGGTCCGAAGACGATTGAATTATTTTCGGAGGAAATCTCGCGCGCGCGGACGATCGTGTGGAACGGGCCTATGGGAGTGTTTGAGGTTCCGGGATTCTCGCGCGGCACGTTCAAAATTGCCCATGCCGTGGCGGAGAACGTAGGTGCGATTTCGATTGTGGGCGGCGGCGATACGGTCGCGGCGGTGCATGGCGCGGAAGTCGCGGACAAGATGACGCACATTTCCACCGGTGGTGGAGCGTCGCTGGAATTTCTGGAAGGAAAAAAGCTGCCCGGAGTTGAGGCACTGACGGACAAGAAGTGATTGGGGTTTCGTAAAAGCGCGAGAGTGGATTCAGCCTATGTTGCGGTCGAGTAATGTAGAATCTCGTGCGATATGGGCTTTCTCAAAGAGTTGCTCGCTAAGCAGCGATATCCGGTATTCCTTCTGCTCTTTGGCGCGGCATCGATTTTCTTTGGAAAGTACTCTGTGTCCGGCGAGATCACAAAACTGACCCTTAGGCCCGAGCGCCTGTCGGTCTTACAAATCCCACTGATTGCCCTCGGAATCCTCTGTGTGGCTTGCTCGGTCGTTCTTTTTGTCGTAGACGAGGATTTCGTTGCGTACAGGCGCGGCTGCAAGATTCAGAAAACAAAGAACGGATTCGAAGCGAAGTTCCGCGATTCCAAGCTCTGCGTTGACTTCGGAATGATCCAGGAACTATACGACCCGTCGGACAAAAGGAGCGCGGTCGTACTTCCCGCCAACGAATTCTTCGACGATCGCTGCTTCACTGATGAGCGGACTGCGGCGGGATCGTTTACCCAGAAGTATTTCTCGTCTGAAGGGGTCGGACGTCTGAGGGAGCTTGTCCACCGGCAGCTCGATGGACACACGACTGAATCCATTTCCGTTGGCTCAGGAGAAGCTAAGAAAAGCTACGGAATAGGGACCTGCGTGTATCTTGGCCAGCCGCTAGGACAGCCCGTGCGCATGATTTTTGCGGCAATAGCAAGTGATCGCCCACCTCACGGGCTGAGAGCGGAGCTGTCAACGGTTTTTAGGGTGACCGAAGAAATTAAGTGCAAATTAGCAAACGAGCATCTATCGACGGTCTTTATGCCGTTGTTCGGGGCGGGTAAAGGAGGCGTTCCTACAGAAATCGCATTCCTCACTTTAATCAGCGCGCTCCTGGAAGCCCGTTGCAGGGATGGCGGACACAATCTCAAGGAGATACACGTCGTCGTATTTCAACCAAAGGATCGAGACCCGGACCTCGCCGCCCGCCGCGCTCGCCGGGCAGTGCGGCAGATGGTTTCGCTCTACCAGGAAATGTCGAAGTGAAAACTGCCGAGGATATAGTTCGCTTTTACAGCGGAACCGGAACGGACGACCGAGGACGGACTCTCAAAGAAATTCAAGAGTGGCCCGACGATTCACTGGAGGATGTCCACGACTTTATTCAATGGATGTTTCCCTTGGTCGAGCGCAGCGGCGCAAACCCTGACGCGCCAACTCTCGACCCAGCGGCGATCAGCAGGTTCCGATCTGACAGTGAACTGCAGCAAAACCTCTACCGTTCTTTTGTTCGGATGCTCGGATTCTACGGGTTAGAAATGAGGACTGGGCATCAGATAAACGTAATACCCGACAAGAAGGAGAGGGTCATGCAGTGGATGTGGCCTGGCAACCACAACTATCTTCGAATCACCCGAATTCTAAAGTCGTTGTCATTACTGGGCCTCGAAAACGATGCCCGAGGCCTCTTCGATTGCTTATCGGAGATGTACGCGGCCCAAGACGCGCACAGTCCGTTAATTCCGACTCAGACGTTTCGGTTTTGGAAAGCGGCCGTCGATGGATAAGCTCATCAAGAATTCATACAAAAACTCTATCGCTGTTCCCGAAAGGACTTAAATGCCGAGAAAGAAAGTGATTGCCGCCAATTGGAAGATGTATAAAACGCCCGATCAGACCCGCGAGTTTTTTCGCGACTTCCTGCCGATGGTTGCAGAGCACCACCGTGATGAAATTGTGGTCTGCCCGCCGGATGTTGATCTGGCGACGGCAGTGGAATCGGTGAAAGGGTCGAAGGTGGCCATTGGCGGCCAGAATGTGCATTGGAAAACGGAAGGCGCGTTCACCGGGGAAACTTCCGCCGCGATGCTGCTGGCGTTGGGCGTGACCCACGTGATCATCGGACACTCGGAGCGGCGGCAGTACTTTGGCGAGACTGATGATACGGTGAACTTGCGGCTGAAGGCGGCGCTGGAGGCCGGTCTGGTAGCCATCTGTTGCGTGGGCGAGGTGCTGCAGGAGCGCGAAGCCGGCCTGACCGACGATGTTCTGCGGCGGCAGTGTGTGCGGGCGTTCCATGCAATCTCGGCTAAGAAGGCCGCGCACCTCGTCGTTGCTTACGAGCCCGTCTGGGCGATTGGGACGGGAAAAACGGCAACGCCGGAGCTGGCTGCGGAGGCGCATGCGGTGATTCGCCGGGAAGCAACCGAGATATTCGGCGAGGAATTTGCTGCGACGCTGCGCATTTTATATGGAGGGTCGGTGAAGCCGGACAACGCCTCGGCGCTCATGGCGCAGGAAGAGATTGATGGAGCGCTGGTGGGCGGGGCATCGCTCGATGCCAAGTCTTTTGCAGCTATTGTGAAGTATTAGGTCCGAGATCGCAGCGGAAAAAAAGCAGATTCCTCCTCTTCGCCGTCGCTTGCGCTCCGGCTCCGGTCGGAATGACAAAATGATGGGAGTCGCTGGCGCTCCGGCTCCGGTCGGAATGACAAACATTGAAAAGATGCCGGGCTTTGTCTAGCTGGACAGCCGAGGGCGGCTGTCCCCACATGAGCGTCTCTACATGTGCAATGCGGACGCTCCCTTGATCTGCTAATCTGCTCTGCTCGCAATCCTTGGTATTAATTCTGCTCTAAGAAAAGAGCGTGGATGACGGAAACTGTGCGTCCCGAACCGAGTCCTCTGTTCCGGTGGCTGGTTCTGATCTTTGTCAGTCTGGCAATGTTTGGCAGCTACTACGCGTACGATGCCTTGAGTCCCCTGGCGGACGTGCTGAAGCAGCAACTGCATTTCACCGATCTCGACATCGGGTTTCTGCAGGCGATCTACAGCTTTCCCAACATCTTCACCGTGGTTATCGGCGGCTTCATTATTGACCGCATTGGGCTGCGCAAGTCGCTGATGATCTTCGGCGTGCTCTGCTTCATTGGTCCGGCGATCACCGTGGCCACCGGACACCTGCCGGTCATGGCGGCGGGGCGGCTTATTTTTGGGATGGGAGCAGAGTCGCTGAACGTTGCGGTTACCGCCGCATTGGCGCGCTGGTTCCGGGGCAAAGAACTGAGCTTCGCCTTTGGGCTGAACCTGACGGCTTCCCGCCTGGGCACGTTCGCGGCTCTCAACTCTCCGACGTGGGCGCGCGCGGCCTATGCCAGCTGGCGAACTCCGTTCCTCATCGCGCTGGCATTCACCTCGATGTGCGTAGTGGGATCGATTATTTACTGGATGCTGGAAGTCTATGCGGAGAAGAACTATCACCTGGGCGACGTTTCGACCGACAAAGTGGTGTTTAGCGACCTGTGGAAGTTTGGCGTCAGTTACTGGCTGATCGTCGCGCTCTGCATCGTTTTCTACTCGGCCATCTTCCCTTTCCAGACGTTCGCGGTGAAGTTCTTTATGGAGGCGCATGGGACGTCGCGCGAATTTGGCGGATTTTTGTCGAGCATGCTGACATTGTTTGCCATGATCGCAACGCCGCTGTTTGGGCTGTGGGTGGATCGCGTGGGCAAGCGCGCGCTGCTGATGATGCTGGGATCGCTACTGCTGATTCCGGTCTACCTGATGATGGCTTACACGCACATCAATTTATATGTGCCGATGGCCATGATGGGAGTGGCATTTTCGCTGATCCCGGCGGTAATGTGGCCGTCGGTCGCTTACATTGTGGACCAATCGAAGTTGGGGACGGCGTACGGGTTGATGACCATGATCCAGAACATCGGGCTGTTTGGCCTGAACCTGCTGGTGGGATGGGCCAACAGCTATAGCCATGCCGATGCCACGAATCCGGCAGGCTACAACCTGGGGATGTGGATTTTCTCGATCCTTGGAATCCTGGGGGTTGTCTTTGCCTTTCTGCTCCGGCAGCGGGAGCTGGGGCCGCACGGGCATGGTCTGGAGACGATTACCACGGCCAGCAGTAAGGGCTAATTGAATCTGCAGGCTACCGATTTCCGAAGATTTGCGACTCTTCGGCTCCACCCGGGTTTAAGGTTAAGGGGTAGACTGATTCTCCAACTCACCACAGGCAAAGGGTTTCCAAAGACGATCTGAGGGCGAATAATAGCCGGAAAAAGCATCCAGAGTTCGGTAGAAATCCTCTGATATTCTGGAACTGTAGAGGCAGTACCAAGGTTCCGCAGGGGCACGCAAACAATACAACACAAACTACTTATGCCGCATCCCAATGAGTGCGGCCGGGAAAAGACTAGTTGACCGAGCCACGACAAAATAAAGCCACTGAACTCAGTGAAGCTGAAGCCATCGAACGGGCCAAGCTCGGGGACGCGGAAGCGTTTCAGGCGATCTATGACAAGCATAAGAGACGTGTGTATTCGCTATGCTTGCGGATGACGGCGAACACCGCCGAGGCGGAAGACCTTGCGCAGGAGGCGTTTCTGCAGCTTTACCGCAAGATTGGCACGTTTCGCGGGGAGTCGGCTTTTTCGACCTGGCTGCATCGTCTGTCGGTGAACGTAGTACTCATGCATCTCAGGAAGAAGAGCCTTCCGGTGGTTTCGCTGGAAGAGACCACGCAAGGTACGGAAGAAGATTCCGCGAGGAAAGACTTCGGGGCGGACGATGTGGCATTATCCGGATCGATTGACCGGATGCAGTTGCAGAGGGCGGTGAACGACCTGCCCCCGGGCTATCGAACGATTTTTGTTCTTCACGACGTCGAGGGTTACGAGCATAATGAAATCGCCGGTCTCGTTGGATGCTCGATCGGCAACAGCAAGTCACAATTGCACAAGGCGCGCATGAAGTTGCGCGACCTGCTCAAGATGAATAGAGCCGAAAAGGCCGGGAAGTCCCGAGCAGGTTAATAAGAAGAGTCAGAGTTGAAGTAAGCGAGGGCACCGTAACCTCGGCAGGGGCGTAAGAACTGCGGTGATTGGCTAGAATCGCAGTAGACTCGGGGAGAGGTCGTATGAATTGCGTTGAGCTGCGGGAAAGCTTGGCGGAAGTAGAAGACGGCAGCACGCTGGAGCAGCGTACCCACCTAAGAACGTGTCAAGAATGCTCGGAGCTGCTGGAAGAATTAAATCTGATCGTGGAGACAGCTGGTGAACTGCAGGCTAGCGACGAACCTAGTCCACGGGTGTGGAATTCCATTGAGATTGCGCTGCGTCGGGAAGGGTTGATTCGGCCCCAGAATCCGGGGCGGCGGCCAGCTGTGCCTTCCTTTAGCGCGCGCTGGGGCGCGGCGCGCTGGTTAGTGCCGGCGGCGGCGATGCTGCTGCTGGCAGTGGGAATCTATGAACGCCACGAGAGTTTGCCCAATCAAACCCGGCCAGAGGCGGCCGTGGTCACGCCCGCAGTCAATCTTTCCGGGTTGAACGACGAAGACTTTATCCAGGAAGTCGCGGCCAACGCGCCGGCGATGCAGGGGCAATATGAAGAGAACCTGCGGCGGGTGAATGAATCGATCCGCGACGCGGAGAGCATGGTGAAAGAAAACCCGAACGACGAAGACGCCCGGCGGTCACTGATGGATGCGTACCAGCAGAAATCCATGCTGTTTGAGATGGCGATGGATCAGCCAACGCCATAGTGAAGAGTTATCGTGGTGAGAGTCTTTTAGGAGAATCTTGCGGCGCGGGTCGACAGCAGCAGGGCTCGGGGGAGTGGCTATGTTGAGGAAACACGCGGCGACGCTGGTTACTGTCACAGTGATCCTGGCGGGTACGCTGGTGGCGGAAAGCAAGAAGGAGCTCCGCTTCACCGTGGGGCCGCGAGCTGGCGTGTCAGTGATGAATCCCTACGGCTCGATTTCGGTCAAGCCTTCGCAGAACAACACCGTGATCGTAAATGCGGTTCTGCACTCGGACCGGGTCGAGGTGGACAACAACCAGAGCGGAAATCGGGTGGACATTCAATCTCATTTGTTGCCGGGAGCGGATGCCGAGTCCGGGCGTGTGGACTACGAAATTCTGGTTCCGGCGGACGCCAGCATCACCTTGCATTCCAGCACCGGGTCGTTGCACGCGGAGAAACTGCACGGGGATGTAAATCTGGAAGGTCCGGGAGCGGCCGTGGATGTGCGGGACATATCGGACGCTCACGTGCACGTGAAGACGATGAACGGTTCAGTGAACCTGGACAATATTAAGAATGGGCACGTGGAAGTCGATTCGTTGAGCGGCGAAGTGACCCTGAATAGCGTGAATGGTTCGCTGGTACAGGTGGTTTCGACCAGCGGCCGAATCAACTACATCGGGGACTTCGGCAATAGTGGCGAATACCGACTGACCAGCCACAGCGGCGACATCGATGCCACGATCCCGGAGTGGACTTCCGCCGACGTCAGCGCCCGCTCGGTTCGCGGCGAAGTACACGACGATATTCCTCTGCAGCCCAAGACGCATACCTATTTTCCGCTCGACAAGGGACGTGCCTTCGCAGGTACCGTGGGCCGCGTCGCGGTCTCATCCACGGTGGTGCTGCGAACCTTCAGTGGTAAAATCCATCTCAGAAAACGCTCCGAAAAACAATAAAGAAGAAAAAACTGAATACGCGAAAACGGCGTCCGGAGACTGGCCCTCATGGGATACGGGCAGTCGTTTTGGTCGGCTACATGGGGGCTGGCAAAAGTAGTGTGGGCCGGGCTCTCGCCTCACAGCTAAACTGGAGCTTTGAAGACCTCGACCAAAGGATTGAGCGGCGCAACGACAGGACAGTCGCGGCGATCTTCCGCGAGTTCGGAGAGGCAGAGTTCCGACGCATAGAGCACGAGGCCCTGAAGGAGCTGCTGGAGCAACTGGGCAGCGGTGGTGAAAAAGTAATCGCCCTGGGCGGGGGCGCATTTATCCACGAATCCAATATCAAGTTAATCGAAGCAAAGAAGATTCCCAGCGTCTTCCTGGACGCTGCGATCGATGAATTATGGCGCCGCTGCATGGAGCAGCAGCCCGAACTGGGTATGGAGAGGCCGTTACTGACGGGGGTGGAGGGCTTTCGGGAACTCTACGAAAAACGGCGCCCCTATTATTTGAGAGCTTCGTCGAGACAGGAAACGGGCGGGAAGGCGGTTGAGCAGATCGCGGCGGAGTTGGTCCAAACTTTGGGGCTGAGTCGTCGCGGGGGAAACCGAGGACAAAACCAGTGAGCGTGAGCGCGTACCTAAGATGGGGAACGATCGCAGTGCTGGCGTGCGCGGTTGGAAGCTACGCCCGAGACAAGAAGGATCCGAAACCGTCGGGCAACCAGACCGTAGATTCCGGATCGTTCGGCGTCTTCGTTAAGGGCCAGCGCGTAGTAACGGAGAGTTTCACGGTACAGCTGGAAAATGGCAACAGCGTGGTGAAGGCGCGGCTGCAGGAAACTGGCGGTTCCGGAGGAGCCGTCCAAAAATCGGAGCTGCAGATGACCTCCAGCGGCGAGCTGGTTCGCTACGAATGGAGCGATGGCAGCGGCGGCTCGCTGGTGGTGACGCCTAAGGACGAATTCCTGCTGGAAAAGATCGTAGCCCCGGGTTCGTCCAAGCCGGCGGAGCAACCGTTTCTGATGCCGAATACTTCGGCCATCCTGGACAATAACTTTTTTATTCACCGCGAGGTGCTGGCATGGCGTTACCTGGCAACCAACTGTCAGACGGTCGGCGGTACTCAAAAGTGCCAGCAGGGACCGCTGGAATTTGGAGTGCTGGTGCCGCAGGACCGGACGTCCATGCGAGTGCGCCTGGAGTTGGTAGGAAGAGAGAAGGTGATGATCCGGGGATCGGAACGCGAGCTCTTGCGCATAAACCTGCTGGGCGAAACGTTCGCCTGGACCCTTTGGGTGGACGAGAAAGATCAATTCAAGCTGATGCGGGTCGAGATCCCGGACAATAACACGATCGTATTGCGGGACTAGCGAGGATGATGGCTTCTGTCGATGTTGTGATTGAACGTTCCCTGGAGTGAGGTTTGCAGATAGCGGATGCACGTACGGCTCGGGTCATCATCACAGTGCTTTTGTTCGCGCTGGGGTTGGGCTTTCTCTACGCTGCACGACAGACCCTGGTTGCTTTCCTGTTTGCCATCTTTTTCGCCTACCTGATGAGCCCGCTGGTCTCCTACCTGGAGAAAGTTCTGCGCGGGCGCGGGCGCGCCATTGCGGTGATCTATGTGTTGCTGCTGGGTCTGGTGGTCTTGTTTTTCGTCTCCACCGGGCCGCGGATCGCGCGCGAGAGCGCTCGTTTAGGCCAATCGCTGCCGGCGCTATCGCGCTTGAGTTCCGGGCAGATCGCAGAGCAACTGGGACATGAACATGGTTTGAACTCGCGCCTGGTCGACCTGCTGCGCGACTATCTTGCCAGCCACAGCAATGAAATCGAGAAACTGGCGCAAGCCGTGGGGCTGCGCGTGGCCGATGTGGCCAAGCAGGCATGGCTACTGGTGATTGTTCCGTTGTTATCGATTTTCTTTCTGAAAGACGGCCAAAGCTTCAGCCAGATCCTGCTCGATCTGGTGCAGTCGCGACCGCAGCGGGAACTGCTGCAAGGCGTGCTCAGCGACCTGAATCAGATGCTGGCACACTTTATACGCGCACAACTCAGCCTGGCGGCTTTGACGCTGGTCATGTATTCGGCGGTCCTAGGCATGATGCGGATGCCCTACGCTCTGGTGCTGGGGACATTGGGAGGCCTGCTCGAATTTATTCCAGTAGTCGGGCCACTGGTGGCCGCCGTGATTATCGTGAGCGTATCGCTGTTGGTGAGCTACCCGCACTGGCTCGCGCTGATCATTTTTCTCGGCGTCTGGCGGCTGATTCAGGACTATGTAAGTTCCCCGCGCATCATGGGCCATAGCATGGAACTGCATCCGCTAGCGGCGATTTTTGGGGTGATGGCGGGCGGAGAAGTAGCCGGCATACTGGGTATTTTTCTCTCGATCCCGGTTATGGCAAGCTTGCGCATTGTTTTCCGTCGCTCGCGGCTCTACGCCGAGAAGCGGAAATTTGGGCCGCTAGATGAATACGTGCTGGGCAGCAAGGCCGGGATCAAGAAATAGTTTCTCAGTTCTTAGTTCTTAGGTCTTAGGTCTCAGTTCTTAGTTTCTGGTTTCCAGTTTCTAATCTCGCTGCCGGCTTTAGGATTTCCCTTCCCTTTGTGATGCTATTCGGCGGAGCTACTCGCTCCGGCCGCTTTTCCTACGGCGACCTTGCGAAGAAATTCAGCGGCGGCTTCGGGCAGGACGGTATTGATGAACATACCGGAGCCCAGTTCGAAGCCGGCCACGCGAGTGAGACGCGGGATCACGCTTACGTACCAGTGAAAATGCCGGGCACCGACGTAATCCGAGGGGCCACTGCGCACCGTGAAATTGAGGTCCGGGTTCTCCAGTCCGATGTAGATCTTGGCCAACAAGGTTCGCAGAACCCGCGCCAGGTCGGCGATCTCGGCAGCCGTAATCTCGCCGAAGCTCGCCATGTGGCGAAGAG
Organism: Candidatus Sulfotelmatobacter sp.; assembly: GCA_035272245.1. Taxonomy (GTDB): domain Bacteria; phylum Acidobacteriota; class Terriglobia; order Terriglobales; family Acidobacteriaceae; genus Sulfotelmatobacter. The sequence continues at coordinate 20,955 of DATEQW010000162.1, forward strand.
GAAAGATGTGAGTAGCGAAGGGCGTAGGCGACGCAAAAACCTCCATGGCCACGAACATCTCACTCTTGAGGACGATGCGGGTCTGATCTTCGACTTCGCGCTCGACCATGTGGCAGAACATGCATTCTCCCGCGTCATCAAAGTGGCGCAGCGCTTCGTGCAGGCGATGACGGACCTGGCTCGGAATGACGGGAGTCGCAATGATCTGGGAATGAGGATGCTGGAGGCTGGCCCCGGCATCCGCTCCGTGATTCTTGAAAATCGTGACGTGATTGACGCGCTGATCGGCGCTTAGCGAGTTATATCGCTCCTTGAAGACGCCCAGTATCTTGGCGACGTGCTCGTCGGGCAACATAGCCATGCAGCAAGAGTGGTCCGGACTATCGATGATGACTTCGTGAAATCCGAAACCATCGATGCGGCGGCGCAAATGTTGCAAGCTGCGTGTGGGCTGGACATCGCTCGACAGCGCGGCAAACTTGTTGGGAATGACGCGCACCGCCCACGGTTTGCTCACATCTGGCGGAAAGCGCGTCACCTCGGGGGGAGTCTTGTTTTCGTTCCCGGCGCAAAATGGGCAGGTTTCCAAAAAAGCAGGTGCATTTTGCGCGGGGCGGTGCGTGGCTAGCTCCTCCGGCCGTTTGGCGCGTTCAGTGGCAATGATGACCCATTCCTTGGTAAAGAAATTCTGTCGCAGTTCGGGCATGATGATCCTCTACATTTGCTAATCGGCGCGCGGAACAGATACTGCAGTGACGGAAGACTCCCGGCTTTCGAGCGAGGCAAAGGCGATTAATCCGCGCGGTCAGCGCATTCTGGCTTGCGCGGGGACGAAACCGGTTACTTTAGGCAAATTATTTCCGGACGATGGCTGTTGTAGAATCCAAGTTACGTCATTTATGGCCTTCAACTTATGAGCAGCAAACTTCCGATCGGGATTTTAGGCGCGACTGGCGTGGTGGGGCAGAGGTTCATCCAGATGCTGGAGAACCACCCGTGGTTTGAAGTTACGTGGCTGGCCGCTTCGGATCGTTCTGAGGGAAAAAATTACTCCGAGGCCGCGCGCTGGCGGTTGAAGACAGCGATTCCAGGGAAGGTGGCGGCGATGAAAGTTTCGCCGGCCACACCCGAAGGCGCGCCCAAGATTATTTTTGCGGCGCTCGATGCCTCGATTGCTGCCGAAATGGAGCCGCGCTTTGCCGAGGCGGGCTGCTTCGTGGTTTCGAATTCCAGCGCGCTGCGCATGAAATCAGACGTGCCGCTGGTGATCCCTGAAGTGAATGCGGGCCACATCAAGCTGATTGATGGGCAGGCGTGGCGAAAGAAATCCGGCGGGTACGTGGTGACGAATCCGAATTGCTCGGCCATCGGACTGGTATTGGCGTTGGCGCCGCTACAGCAGCGCTTTGGGCTGGAAGCGGTGATGGCTGTGACGATGCAGGCGGTCAGTGGCGCGGGGTATCCCGGCGTGGCGTCCCTCGATATTCTGGGCAATGTGATTCCCTACATCCGCAATGAAGAAGAAAAGATGGAGGAGGAGACGCTGAAGCTGCTGGGGCAGATGAACGGAACGAAAATTATTCCGGCCGCCTTTGCCATGAGCGCGCAGTGCAACCGGGTTGCGGTGGAAGACGGGCACACGGAGTCGATTTCGGTGAGGTTGAAAAACAAGGCCCAGCCGGCGGAAATTATTGCGGCGTGGAATGAGTACCGCAGCGCTCCGCAGGAATTGAAACTGCCCAGTGCTCCGGCGCGTCCGGTGGTGTACATGGAGGCGAGCGATCGTCCGCAGCCGCGATTCGACGTAGACCTGGGCGCGGGCATGACCACGGCGGTGGGGCGACTGCGGCCGTGCGGCGTGCTCGATTGGAAATTTACCGTTCTCTCGCACAACACCATCCGCGGGGCCGCGGGCGCGGCCGTGTTGAATGCAGAGCTCCTCAAGGCGAAGGGTTACCTGGATTGAAATCGCTCTCCCTTAATCCTGCCGGGAAGTCACTCCGATGATCGTGATGAAGTTTGGCGGAACTTCCGTGGAAGACGCCAAGGCCATAGAACGCGTAGCCGCGATCGTGAAAGGCCGTGCGGACCAGCGGCCGGTGGTGGTGGTCAGTGCGATGGCGCGGGTTACCGACACGCTACTGACCATGGCCCGCGCCGCGGGAGCGGGCGAACGCAAGACTGCACTCAAACTCTGCCGGTCACTGCAGGAACGTCACTACAATACTGCTAGCGAATTGCTGGGAACGGCGCTGTTCACCGACTTTCATTCCGAACTGGGCGCTGACTTCGAATTGCTCGATGAATTGCTGCGCGGCATTTCCGCGGTGGGCGAGGTCACTCCACGGACTACCGATCATGTGGCGGCATTCGGGGAGATTCTTTCGAGCAAGATTGTGGCTGCGGCGTTCTCAGCTCATGGTTTGAACAGCGCGCACGTGGACGCGCGCGAAGTGCTGGTCACTGACAGCAGTTATATGCAGGCAGTCCCGCAGGAAGAAGAAACCAACGAGCGTCTGCAGAATAAAGTGAAGCCGTTACTGGATGCCGGCCAGGTTCCGGTGATGGGTGGATTCGTCGGAGCGAACCGCGCGGGAATTACCACGACGATTGGACGCGGCGGCTCGGATTTTTCCGCCGCCATCGTGGGAGCGGGATTGGGGGCGGAGCGTATTGAAATCTGGACGGACGTGGATGGAATTCTCACGACCGATCCGCGGATTTGCAAGGAAGCGCGGCGCATCAAGGTGATCAGCTTCGATGAAGCCGCGGAGCTGGCATATTTCGGCGCCAAGGTGCTGCATCCGGCCACGGTGCTGCCGGCAATTCATAAGAACATTCCGGTATACGTGCTCAATTCGCTGAACCCGGGGTGCGAAGGGACGAAGATCACGACGCAGGCGCCACAAGGAAAAAATATCTTCAAGGCGATCGCGGTGAAGAAGCGGATCACCATCGTGGATGTGGCCGCGCCTCGCATGCTGCTAGCACATGGATTTCTGCGAACGATTTTTGAGGCGTTTGACCGGCATAAGGTGGCAGTGGATGTAGTTTCTACCTCGGAGGTGAGCGTTTCCCTCACCGTCGATTCCAACCAGGCAATTCCCGCGCTGGCAGCCGATCTGGCCAAGCTGGCCGACGTAAAGTATGAAGGCCGCAAGGCAATCATCTGTCTCGTAGGGGAAAACCTTCGCGACACGCCAGGTGTG
>DATEQW010000163.1:0-12934 GCA_035272245.1 Candidatus Sulfotelmatobacter sp.
ATCTTCCCCGTGGTTAGTTGCTTAACTGGATGGTTCCCACCGTGATGTCCAAACTTCAGCTTGAAGGTTTTTCCGCCAAGCGCGATGCCGACGAGTTGATGTCCCAGGCAGATCCCGAAAATCGGCTGCCGTCCCATCAACCGGCGAATCGAATCCACGGCATACGTACACGGCTCGGGATCGCCCGGACCATTCGAGAGGAACACCCCGTCGGGCTTCAGCGCCATCACATCTTCCGCCAGAGTCTGCGCCGGGACCACTGTGACCCGGCAACCTTCGCCACGCAACTTCCGCAAAATGTTTTGCTTAATCCCGAAGTCATAAGCCACTACATGAAAGCGCGCAGGCTCATCCTTCACTCCAACTTGTGCTACCGGCTCGTGCGAACGTTCGCCCACTTCCCACACGTACGAGCGCTTCGTGCTCACTTCTTTGGCAAGATCCGTACCGTCCATCTTGGGGATCGACCGCGCCTTGGCGACAAGCTTGTCCGTATCGGTCTCAAGCGTCGAAATCACGCCGCGCATCACGCCATGGTCGCGCAGATGCCGCACCAGGCAGCGCGTGTCGATATCCGAAAGCACGGGCACCTTGAACTGTTCCAGATATTCCTCGGTCACCTGCGATGATCGCCAGTTCGAGCTCACCTTCGAAAACTCGCGTACGATCAGCCCTTCGATCCACGGACGCGTGGCTTCGTTGTCTTCCTGGTTCGTGCCGTAATTGCCGATCTCGGGATTGGTTAGGACAACGATCTGTCCTGAGTAGGAAGGGTCGGTGAAAATTTCCTGGTAGCCGGTGATGGAAGTATTAAAAACGACTTCGCCGTAACATTCGCCTTTGGCGCCGTAGCCTTTGCCTCGGAAGACTCGCCCGTCTTCCAGCGCAAGGATAGCCTGCATTCTCGCTCCAATGTATGGATTTGAAGAATTTTATCAGGGATTGTTACCAGCACCAAGCACGGAACACGGCTTCGGTGTGGAAATCTCGAGATTGAAAGATGGCGATGTCAGAAAACGAACGGAAGAAACCGTTTCGTTCGCCGCATGTAGTCCCGATAACGGTCCCCCAGATTGGCCTGCAGCGCCTGCTCCTCCACACGCACCCGGTACAGGTACGCGGCTCCTCCGGCTGTGGAGATAATCAGGGCGCTCAGCCAGTTGGTCAAAGCCAAGCCTGTGCCGAGATACATCAGCATGCCGCCAGTATAGGAGGGATGGCGCACCCAACGATATATCCCCTGCTGAATTACCGGCTGATCGGCTGAGGCCTTCACGTCGCCGGTAAAATGCTCGCCCAGCATACGCCAGCAATGACGCCGCAGCATCCTGCCACCAAACAATGTCGCCAATCCCGCTATAAACCAAATCTTCTGACCAGTCGTGATCACGAAGGCCGGAACCCCCGCAACCATAAAAGCTCCCAGCATCCCGACCCATCCCGCGAGCACGATGAAGGTCATCGAACCACGATCCGTCTTCTCGTCCTGTGCCGGACGCGACCGTGCGATCAACCTGAACTCGGGCCCATAGGCAAACAGGAGCACGGCCCAGAACAACCAGCAGTAAGGCGAGGTGTAGGCCAGCGGTTTCATCAGCGAGCTCTGCAGACACCGTACGAAACGGTTCGGTGAGTATAACGCTCGGGATAGTCAGCAAGTCACCGGAAAAGAAAAGATAAGGACCAAAAGAAGAGGATTACGGTGCCCACAGCATCTGTTACCGCACCCGCCCCAGCTTATCCATTGGCCAGTACCCAAACACGGCCTTCCCATAGATGTAACTCTGATTCACTGGACCGAAATCGCGGCTGTCGTTCGACATCGACCGGTGATCCCCCAGCACCAGATAGCTGTCGGGCGGCACGACCGTCTCGGGATACGATCGCGAATCCGCATAGGCGGGCGGAACGTAGTCTTCATCCAGCGCCTCGCCGTTAACATAGACTTGGCCACCGTCGATGCGGATGCGATCTCCCGCAACGCCAATCACACGCTTGATATAGCTTTTCGAAGGATCGCGCGGATAACGAAACACGACAATGTCCCCGCGCGAGATCGGTTCCAGCCGGTATACGAACTTGTTGACGAAAATTCGCTCCTGGTCCTCGAGCGACGGCATCATGCTGGTGCCTTCCACTTTCACCGGCTGGTAGATAAACACGATGATGAAGGCCGAGATAGCCAGTGAGAGGATGAGGTCGCGTAGCCACACTCCCAAGCCGGGGCGCAAGCGAACTCCGGCCTCCCCCATTGCCTGCGGAAGGGCTGGTGATATTGTGGTCGGGTTCCCTGGGATCGGTGCTTCTGACATGCGAATCTTCTTATTGTATACAGATCAGACCCGCGTGGTAGTTTTCTAGCTTACACCTTTGCACCTAGGCCCGGTTTGCGCATCTCTCGCAGCCTCTCGAAAAGCAGGTTAAAATGAGAGAGCTTAGGAGACTGTATGTCAGCGAGCCGCTTGCTTCAGCGAAAGTTTGTGCACCGCGCCCTCACCCTCGCCTTGCTCTTATTCGTGACCTTGACGATGACTTCTCTTTGGGCCGCTCCTCAGGAAGAAGAGGGAACGGGCATTCCCGCTTATAACGCCGGTCCGCCACCAAAAGGAACCAAACTTCCAGCCGTCCTAACCAAAGATCAACTTTGGGGAGCCGATGCGCAATATCCGTATCAGACTCACGCCTATGACCTGGCAGCGAAGATACCGGCTGTTCTCCACCAGCAGCCCTGCTATTGCTTCTGCGACCGGATGGGCCATAATAGCCTGCATAGCTGCTTTGAGAGCACGCACGGCGCCCGATGCGCCACCTGTTTGAAAGAACTCTACTATTCTTACAAGCAACACCAGGCCGGGAAGACGGCAACGCAGATTCGTGCCGGCATTATCAAAGGCGAGTGGAAGCAAATCGATCTGGAGACAGCCGCGACGATCAACTAGTGGTAAGTACCGAGCCCCGTGTAGCGAGGGAAATTCTTATGGCGCTCCACCTGGGTTGCTCGGTACTCGCAACTCGGTACTCGGCACCTCTTCCCCGATTGCCCTATACTCGAACTTTGAGTGATACTTGAGAATCCGTTCTTAGAGGTTCATGCTAAGGAGTACCTATTACGACCAGCACAGGAAAAATTCTTCACATGGCGCAAAAGGCTAATCCAAAGAAATCTTCGATCGCAGACGATCCGCGCGCTGCCCAAACTCTCCAGAACTACGAGGCGGGACTTCGCGCCCTGCAGGAACACAAGTTCGAAAAGGCGAAACCACTATTCGAAAAGGTGCTCGCCAGCGCCAGCAAAGAGCTGTGCGACCGGGCAGCGATCCACCTGAGCATCTGCAACCAAAATCTCGAGCGCTCGGCCACTACGCAGTTCAAGACCGTTGAAGAGCACTTCGATTACGCGGTTTCGCTCATGAACGTTGGAGATTACGTTACTGCCCGCGAGCACATTGAAAAGCTGGTTAAGCAGGCGCCCAAGACTGATTTCGTCGTCTACGGCTTAGCAGCACTCGACTGCCTTACCGGCCATGTGGAGGATTCGCTCAAACATTTGGAAGAAGCTCTTCAGCTCAACGCCAGCCTGCGCTACCAGGCGCGCAATGATACCGATTTCCACAACCTGGCCGAAGATCCTCGCTTCACCGAACTCTTGTACCCGGATCCCGCTGCCGACCTGGCTTCGCCGGAAGGCTCTTTCCGGGAAGACGAGTCGTTTTAGTCGAGCTGACAATCGAGACTCTCTCGATGGAAACAAGAACCTCACAGCTTTTGTCCTTGGAGAAATCTACGCGCGAGCGTGGCCTCCGCGTGGTCGCCATCGGCGGCGGCACCGGATTGTCTACGCTGCTCAAGGGTCTCAAGCGCTTTGTCCTCACTCCCGCCGAGATGGCTGCCGCACGCCCCGACACACCGATCATCCGTGACCTCTGTGCCGTCGTTACCGTAAGCGACGACGGCGGCTCCAGTGGACGGCTGCGCAAGGAACTCAACATGCTCCCCCCGGGCGACATTCGCAACTGCATCGTCGCCCTTAGTCAAGACGAAGCTCTGCTCTCTCAGCTTTTTCAACATCGATTCAACAAAGGCTCCGGCCTGGAAGGTCACAGCTTCGGGAATCTTTTTCTCGCCGCGCTGACTTCCATTACTCACGACTTCTCCGAAGCGGTTCGCTTATCTTCCGAAATTTTGTTGACGCGCGGTCATATCTACCCCGCCACAACCTCGAATATCGAACTCGAAGCCCTGATGGAAGATGGCACCCGCGTGTGCGGCGAGACCAAGATCACCGCCAGCAAAGTTCGCATCAAGGAACTCTCGCTGGTCCCGGCCGATGTAGATCCCATGCCGCAGACACTTGACGCCATCGCCACCGCCGATATCATCAGCATCGGCCCGGGCTCCCTGTTTACGAGCCTCATCCCGAATCTGCTGGTGCACGGCATTGCCGAGGCAATCGTCACCTCGCCCGCAACCAAGGTCTACATTTGCAATCTGATGACGCAGGCCAATGAGAGCCTCGGCCTCACCGCCGCCGATCACATTCGCGCGCTCAACCGCCACGCCGGCCAACAGCTCTTCGATTTCGCTCTGATTAACCGCACGCCCGTCTCCAACGAACTCAAGGCCAAGTACGCTCTGGAAGGCGCCTGCCAGATCGTGGCCGATCTCGAGGCGATCGAATCACTGGGCGTGATCCCTGTTCTAGGAGACTACCTGGAAGAGGCTGGCGTCGCTCGCCATAACACCTCGCGTGTCGCGAGCGACTTGGTCCAGCTCGGATCCCAGCCGACGAGCATCGAGCGCAAACTCCGCTCCGCCATAAAGCCCTGAAGCGAAGTCGGTGCGTGCTTCTTACCAACTCCACTTCCCCATACTCTCCGCAGTCGCTAGAATATTCACTTATGAAATCAGCAAAAGTGTTGCCGGACGGGAAGCTAAGCAGGAAAATACAATTCCATTTCCCGGTCTACCTGCTCGTGGTTCTCGCACTTGTCAGCGTTGCCGCCTCACAGCGTGACAAAACGGAAGACCCCACGGCCATTCTGAATTTTCTAGTGATCAAGGACGACAACGGCAAACCCGTGCGCAACGCCGCCGTGATCATGCATCCCGTGAGCAACAGTGGAAAGCAAAGCCGGGGCGGCGTCGAGCTAAAGACTGACATCGATGGCAAGACCAGTTTCGATGGCATCCCTTACGGCAAGCTTCGGGTGCAGGTCCTGGCTTCCGGATTTCAGACCTTCGGCGAAGATTACGACGTAGACAAGGCCAAACTGGATTTCGTGATCAAGCTGAAGCGCCCTCAAGGCCAGTACTCGATTTACGAAAGCCATCCCGAGGAAAAAAAGGATGACAAGAAGGAGGATAAGGCATCGCCTCCCGCCGATCCCAACGCAAAGCCTCAGTAGCCCGCATCTCACGAGCAGCCTCTGCCGATGCAGCCACGAATCAGAGCAATTTCTCTGGCAGCCCAAACAAAAGAAATGTTAGTGTCATACTCCGATCTCTGGAGGTGACCGTGCCAATTCGTCGCCCGCTATTTTGCATTGCGCTCTGTGTCCTTCTCTCATCCGTTGTGCTCGCGGCGACTACTCTCGAGTCCACTCCCTCGATCCGCGACCGCACGAAGAGTTTTAAAACTGCCGATGGATTGTTCCCCACCGCATGGGATGAAAAGAATGGACACCTCTACCTCACCATCCACAAGTTCGATCAAGATTTCCTCCTCATCGTTTCGCTGCCCTACGGGCTGGGCTCCAACGACGTCGGTCTCGACCGCGGTCTGCTGGGCGTTGAGCGGATCGTACACTTCACTCGCGCGGGCCCTCGTGTTCTGTTGGTCGCCCCCAATCTACAGTACCGTTCTTCCTCCGCCAACCCCATGGAGCGCCTCGCCGTCCGCCAGTCCTTCGCGGAGTCCGTCCTGGCCGGGTTCGCAGTGGAAGCGGAAGAAGAGGGTGCGGTCCTGATCGACGCAACTGCTTTTCTGCAGAGCGATGCGCTAGGCGCAGCCGAACAGCTTGAAGCCACCAAGCAGGGAACATACAAGCTGGATAAGGACCGCAGTGCGTTTGCGTTGGAAAATACCAAAAACTTCCCGCTCAACAGCGAGTTTGAATCCACTCTCACCTTCGCGTCCGAACATCCCGCGGAAGGCTCTTTCGTATCCTCTGTTGCGCCGGACGCTCACTCCATTACTCTGCGCGAACATTATTCCTTCATCCAGTTGCCGGATGATGGCTATCAGCCACGCGCCTTTGATCCTCGTTCTGGTTTTTTCGATGCCAGCTATCGCGACTATTCCGCGCCTCTCGGCTCGCCCCTGGATGTGCATCTGATTCACCGGCATCGCCTGCAAAAGAAAGATCCGAACGCCGCCGTCAGCGAAGCGGTCAAACCCATCGTCTACTACGTCGACCCGGGAGCTCCCGAGCCCATTCGCAGCGCGCTGCTGGAGGGCGCGAACTGGTGGAACCAGGCGTTCGAAGCCGCGGGCTTTAAGAATGCCTTCCGCGTGGAGATATTGCCGCCCGGAGCCGATCCCATGGATGTGCGTTACAACGTCATCCAATGGGTCCATCGCTCGACTCGAGGATGGTCATTCGGCAACACAGTGTCCGATCCCCGAACCGGCGAAATCATTCAAGGCCGGGTGACTCTCGGCTCGCTCCGTGCCCGCCAGGACTACCTGATCGCCGAAGCCTTGCTATCGCCGTATGAAAAAGGCAAGCCCATCTCCCAGGACATACAGCAGATGCCACTCGCCCGCCTTCGCCAACTCGCGGCGCACGAAGTCGGTCACACCCTGGGTCTGGCACACAACTTCGCCGCCAGTTCGATCACTCCCGGCACATCGGTCATGGACTACCCGCACCCTTGGATCACACTGGATTCCCGCGGTCGCCCCGATCTTTCGCACGCTTATGCCACCGGAATCGGAGCTTGGGACAAGGTAGCGATCCAGTACGGATACGCGCAATTCAAGGCGGGTAGCGATGCGCATGCGGCCCTCGATGACATTCTGAAGCAGGCTCAAACCAGCGGGCTTTATTTCATCACCGATCAGGATTCGCGCCCGCTGGGCAGCGCTCATCCTCATGCACATCTCTGGGACAACGGCCCGGATCCCGCGGCGGAACTCGATCGCATTCTCACAATTCGCAGCGCGGCGCTGAAGCGTTTCGGCGAGAATGCGATTCCGTCCGACACACCCATGTCGGATCTGGAGGACACCTTGGTTCCGCTTTATCTCCTGCACCGCTATCAAACCGAGGCCGCTGCTAAGGAGATCGGGGGCTTGGACTACCGCTACGCTCTTCGTGACGATGGCCAGATCGTTACCGCGATCGTCGATCCCGCCGCTCAGCAAAAGGCGCTGAATGCGGTCCTGAAAACCATTACGCCTCAGGCGCTCACGCTTCCTGAATCCCTCCTGCGTATTTTGCCGCCGCGGGCTCCGGCCTATCCCGCAACGCGCGAATCGTTCGCCGGACACACCGGCCTCACGTTTGATCCTAATGGGGCAGCCGACGCGGCGGCGGACCTTACCCTCAAGCTGCTCTTTGACCCGCAGCGAGCCTCGCGTCTGGTGGAATATCATGCGCGGGACGCGGCTAATCCCAGCTTGCCTCAGGTTATCGACGCAGTCTTTCACGCCACATGGAAGGCACCACGAGCTGAGGGACTAGAGGGTGAGATTCAGCGCGCCACGGAAATCTCCACGTTGGAGCATCTGCTCGCACTGGCCGCCAACCACAGCGCTTCGTCAGAAGCGCGCGCTCTTGCTCGTGCTCAGGCTCTGGACTTACGAGCCTGGATGTCCACTGCGCCCTCCGGAGCTCCCGCCGAAAGAGCGGTGCGTGCCGCTGCCATTGCACGGATCAACGCGTTCGAGAAGGATCCGGAAAAGTTTACGCCAGCCCCCGATGTAGCCGTGCCTCCGGGGCAACCCATCGGAGACGATGAGCAGGATTAGGAAAAACTGAGAGGACGTGAATGTCGATCCGAGGACGAGTAAAATCTTGCTTATGCCCTACCTCTTGAAGACCGAACCCACCGTCTATTCTTTCGCCGATCTCCAGCGCGAAGGCACTACCGTCTGGGATGGAGTAACCAATCCCGTCGCCGTCAAGAATCTGCGTGGCATGAAGCCCGGCGAGCAGTTGGTCATTTATCACACCGGAGACGAGAAAAGCGCAGTCGGCACCGCAACAGTAGTATCGGTGGACCCCAGCGACCCCAAAAATCCGCAGGTGAAAATCAAAGTGGGCAGGCCTATCGCCAAGCCCGTGACCCTGGCGGAGGTGAAGGCCAATAAGTTGTTTGCCGACTCTCCGCTTGTGCGTCAGGGACGGCTCAGCGTCGTCCCTCTCACCGAGGCGCAGCATAAATTCCTCACCGGCTCATGAAGTTCCTGTCGCCAAGCGCTCAGTGCGCTTTCGCATCCCGTCGAATCAAGGCGTGATCCACAAAAAAGCCAATTCCTACTGCAAGCGGAATCACGCCAAACGTCGCTGCGACCATCGCCTCCGGCTCCTGACGCCCGATCAGGACAAAAGTCACGATGTATCCGATTGCTCCCGCCACCAGCAGAATTCCCGACCGCCGCGATCGCGCTGCCTCGGAGAGTTCCGCCTGCATTGGCACATCCGCCCCTCGCGCGATCGCTGCCAGCCGTTCTTCGCTGCGCAGTTTGCGCACCCGGAAGAACGTATACATGGCCGCCATCGGGATTCCGAAGATCATGACGACAGCTGCCAGTCCCACAAAATTCCCGTCCATAATCCCTCCTGACTCCGCGCCGGTCCGATCTCAGCGCCTCAGTCATCCATAATTACGAATGCCGCCAGGAAAAGTTCCGCTCCTGTCCCACCAACTGAAACTTCGCTTACAAAACTTTGCAAAACTCTCGACTGCCCGTTAGCAACCCCACGTTACACTCGTGGTTCTTAGCTAATGGCGGACGACATCACCGCCAGAGTCGACGCCCGGTAGGTGTGTTCAGTTGTGAACCTTTTCGATGACATTCTCGAGGAACGAAGAAATGAAAGCTAAAGGGATTGAAGTGAAGACCCTCACACACTTCGGCCTACGCCTGTACTGCGTGCTGGCGGTCTTGGCAACAATCCTCGTGGCTCCCTCGCCGGCGCAGGATGCACAGGGAAAAGACACGCAGGAGAAAATCGACGTCAATGATGTCTCCCGCACCTACACCGTGCACCTGCCGAAAGGCTATGACCAGGCGCAGCACTACCCCTTGGTAATGCTTCTGCACGCGCGCAGTCAGAATGCCGACGACATGGCCCGGCTCACGCACTTCAACCAGCTCGCCGACAAAGATGGCATCATCGCGGTCTATCCCAACGCCGCACGCGGACAGTGGAACATAGGAGTTCGCCCGGAGCAGCCGTCGATCGCACCGCGGCGTGGCGGCGGTCGGCACGGAGGATGGGGAGGTGGAGGAGGCGGCGGAGGCGGATGGCCGGGCGGAGGCGGTGGAGGTTATCCCGGCGGCGGTGGGGGGTACCCAGGCGGTGGCCAAAGCGGAGGGCAGAATCCCGAAGAAACAACGAGGAATCGATCCGAGCCCGCCGATGATGTCGCCTTCCTCAACCAAATGCTGGATGCGCTCGCTATGAAGTATTCAGTAGACACTCGCCGGATCTACGCCGCCGGATTGGAGGATGGCGGCTTCATGGCTCTGCGCGCGGGTTGTAACATGGCCGATCGCGTCGCTGCCATTGCCGCCGTGGGGGCGGCACTTCCAAAAACCATGATCTGTCTGCCCTCGCGCGCCGTGCCGGCTCTATTCATGAACGGCACGGATGACCCGATCGTCCCTGACAATGGTGGCACCTACAAGCCTGGCCAGTTCCATGTGCTCTCTGCGGAAGATAGCGCGAAGGCATGGGCCAAGTTCGACCGCTGCGCGGAAAAGCCAGCTCAGGATAAGATCCCGCCCTCACAAAAAGGCGGCAAGGAAACCAAAACGTACACCTATAGCGGCTGCCAGGACAATGCTCAGGTCGTACTTTATAGCTTGAAAGGCGGCGGGAGCACGTGGCCCGGCGGCGAACAATATATGTCGGAAAAGGAAATTGGCAAAACCAGCGACGCCATCAACGCCAACGAGACCATTTGGACTTTCCTGTCCACGAAGAAAATCGCGGGAGACAGCGGCGCCGAAAAATAGCTTTTCAGTTACTCCAGATTCGGATGCGCATCTGGATAGAACTTGGCAATCATTCGTCCCGTCATCAGTCCGCCCTCGTATTCCGGAATAATCACCTCGTCTGCACCCGAATTCCTCATGGCTTGCGCGTAGCGCGATTGCCCAGCTCGCGTGATGATGCGCGCTTTCGGATTCAGCGCCTTCGCCGTTACCGTGATATAGAGATTGTCCGCGTCATTGTCGATCACGATGCACACCCCGCGCGCCCTCTCGATTCCAGCCGATTGCAGCACGTCGTGCCGCTTGGCGTCTCCCTGGATGGCCAGTACTTTGTCCTTCAGAAGTTCTCGGCACAGTCCTTCGCTGGTTTCGATCAGGACAAAAGGAATCTGCAGCCGGTTCAACTGATCCACTACCGTCCGTCCCACCTGCCCGTAGCCGCAGATGATGAAATGATCGCGCAGTTTTTCAATGCTGATATCGTTCACCATGGTTCTCCAGGCCTCCATTCCTTGGCGGTTGAAAATCGTGACGGCCACGCGTTCCGCAACCCAAATCTGAAATCCAAACACGCCGCAATACACAAAAATCGAGAACAGCTTCGTCGAATTGTGTACGCGCCTGGCATCGATCGCGTGAGGCTGGATCATCCAGAACAGCGCATCCTGCCACGACAGACCTTCGAGGTGCCGGTACACCAGCACACACATTACGCTGAATCCGGCGAACACTACTAACGGCAGCCATAATCGGCGCACGAACAGCAGCAGAACTCGGAACATGGGGGAGTGATACTACCGCAAGTGTGCCAGCATAGCAATTGGAATGAGGCTTCCCGAAACCACTAATAGTCGCAATCGCTTTTTCAAATCGCTGTAGAGACAAGAAACCACCCTCCGCAGGTTTGCGAGGGGTGGCCTGAACTGCGTACTACTCACGAATTCACTGAAACAGATTCAACGTGTTGGAAGCATCGTCCACATAGTAGAGGCCTTGCCCCGCGACCGGTAACAATCCAAAAAGAGCGCCCGCTCCCGGCGGATTGCCGCTGTTGTCGAGCAGTTGCTTACTGATCTGGTTTCCATCGGGAGTGATCGTAACCAGGAAGCCGTTATTCCCGTTGGTCGCCAGAATGTTGCCATTCGCGTCGACCGCCAGCCCGAGCGGATCGTTCAGCCCGCCGCCCTGCGAAACCGTAGCTCCAATTCCGGCAGAAGTATTGCGGAACAACGGATCAGGAATCGCTGCAATTCGGTTTTTAAGGCTGTCCGCAACATAGAGCAGGCTTTCGTCGCTGCTGAGACCCAACCCAGTCGGCCCGATCACCAGCGCCGCGGGATTAGTCTCTTCGGAAAAGCCGGAGCCGATCACCGTCATCGACTGCAAACTGGGCATGGACGCGCGCGTGACATTCAGGGTCAATCGCACCACCGTCCCGCCATGCACTTGTTTGCCGCCCGCCGCCTGAGTGCCATTCAAGACATTCGCGACGAATAGAATCGCGCTGCTGCCCATGTCTAAAGCCGCCATGTCCCACGGACCATTGATCAGTGAGCCGTACAACGTCTCCGCCACATTCCCCTTACTGTCGAGCACCAGCAAACACCCCGCCTGCACCGTCGCCGAGGTCCCATCGGTGGTCGGCAAGCTGCCCACGATTACCCAACCCGTCCGCAGCACAGCCAGCGCGGTCGTCAGGCCCACGCCGCCCGGGCAAGGCCCGGGCAAAGTCGTGGGATCGATCTGTGCAAACAGACTGCTGCTGCCATCGGGCGCGATCTGCACAATGGTTGTGCCGGTTCCCTGCAGATTCTCGCTGTTGTTGAAATTACTGACCAGAATGTTTCCCCGAATCAGAGAGCCTTCAGTCTCCGGCACGCGCGCTACGCCGTACGGGTTCACATCCCCGTTGCCAGGCACTGTGGACGCAACCACGCTGATGCCCGGTGCTAATTGTGCGTTGGCAGAGATTCCACAAACAACCACCAGCACTGCGACAGCAGCGAAAGCTTTGACTTTGTAAAACTGATTCATGACGATCCTCCTGGAAGTGCACGCTTAGGTGAGGCAGAGCGGCGTGGGGAATACCGCAGCTGCGCGACGACTAGTCTGCTGCCGACCGTTCCGGAGATTGTCAGGAAATTGTCAATTTGATGTCACTTCTAGCGCTACACAAAGCGTGGCGAGCGGATTTCAGCTCGTTCAGCGAATGAACTGTCGCAGCTCTCTCCGCAGGATTTTTCCCGAGGCCGTCTTGGGAACGACCTCGACAAAATGTATTTCGCGGGGCTGTTTGTAGTGAGTCAACCGGTCGCCCACAAAAGCACACAGCTCCTCTTCCATCTTCTTGCAGGTTACAAATCCATCACGCAGCGCCACAAACGCCACAGGGATTTCTCCCGCCGCCGCATCAGGCCGCCCTACAACCCCACACTCCCGCACCGCTGGATGTTCCAGCAGTACCGCTTCCACCTCCGCCGGCGCCACCGGAAATCCTTTGTACTTGATCATTTCCTTGCGCCGGTCCACCACGCGGTAAAAACCTTCCGCGTCACGCGTCACAATGTCGCCGGACCAATACCACCCGTCGCGCAGCACCGCTGCCGTCGCATCTGGCTCCTTCCAATACCCCTGCATAAACTGTGGCCCGCGCATCACCAACTCGCCCGGCTCGCCGGTGCGCACATCAGCCACACTCTCCGCCGAGGCAGCCATGTTCTCCGCTCCAATCACTCGACACTCAGTCTTCGCCAAGGGATGCCCGAT
>DATEQW010000164.1:0-2952 GCA_035272245.1 Candidatus Sulfotelmatobacter sp.
GCCTGGCATCGGCGCGAAACAATATGGTCTTCGAATTCGGCGCGGAAGTGGCGCAGCGTGGTCAACACTGGATTCGGCGCGGTCTGCCCCAGGCCGCACAGCGAGCATTCGCGGATGTAACGGCTCAACTCATCCAGCAGCTCCAGATGGTGCATCGTGCCGGCGCCTTCGGTGACACGATTCAAAATTCGCAGAGATTTATTCAGCCCCACTCGGCAAGGAATGCACTTGCCACACGATTCCGAATGGGTGAACTCGACGAAGTATCGCGCAACGTCAACCATGCAGTTGTCTTCGTCCATCACCACCATGCCGCCGGATCCCATGATCGAACCCAGCTGCGCCAGGCTTTCGTAGTCGACCGGTGTGTCAAACATTTCAGGCGGAATACAGCCACCCGAGGGACCTCCAGTTTGCACCGCCTTGATCTGTCGGCCGCCTATGCCACCTTCGCCGATGTCATAGATAAAGGTCTTGAGTGGCGTGCCCAGCGGCATCTCGACCAGGCCCGTGCTGGTGACTTTGCCCACCAGCGAAAATACTTTCGTTCCCGAACTCTTCGGACTCCCGGTTTCACTGAACCACGCGGGACCCTTGGTCACAATGGGTGCGACGTTATACCAAGTCTCGACATTGTTGATGTTGGTGGGAAATCCCCACAGACCTCTTTGCGCGGGGAACGGAGGCCGCGGGCGCGGCCGTCCCGCCTGACCTTCGAGCGAAGCAATCAGCGCGGTTTCTTCCCCGCAAACAAACGCTCCCGCACCTTCTACGACCTCAATATCAAACTTGAATCCCCGGCCGAGGATATTCTCACCCAGTAATCCATATTCGCGCGCCTGCTCAATCGCGCGATGCAGACGATGCACCGCCAGCGGATATTCAGCGCGTATATAGATGATCCCTTCGCTCGCGCCCATCACATATCCGCCGATAATCATCCCTTCCAGCAGCGAGTGCGGGTCACTCTCAATCTCGTTCCGGTTCATGTATGCGCCGGGGTCGCCTTCATCCGCGTTGCAGATGATAAATTTGCGGTCCGCTTTGGCTTTGGTCATGAACTCCCATTTGTTGCCGGTCAGGTAGCCGGCCCCGCCACGCCCGCGCAGCTTCGAGGCTTTGATCTGCTCGATGACATTTTCCGGCCTGCCGTCGATCAGTGCTTTGTACAGCGCCTGGTATCCACCGATCGCGATGTATTCTTCAATATCGTCAGGATTCACGAAGCCGCAATTCCGCAGCACGATCTTCTTCTGGCCTTTGAAGAAGGGAACTTCGTTCCACAGCGGAATCTCCGGATAACCGCGTCCATACTTGATGGACGCCGTGATGTGATCCCACTCTTCCACTTTGCAATAAATGAGATCGGGAGGAAGATTTCCGCTGGCTACATCATTCAGAATGCGTCCCGCATCGTTGGCCTGCACTCGATGCAAGATGACCAAGGGAAAGCCGGGCAGACGTATGTTTGCCAGCGGCTCCTGAAAACAGGCGCCAAAGCATCCCACGCTGGCCAGCACCACATTCGTTCCGCTACGCTCGATAGCCTCCGCGAAAGCGTGATACAGGCCTTCCGCGCCGTTGCCTCGACCGCACGTGCCCATACCGATCCCGATTCGCGGCACTGCAGGAACCAGTTTCGCCAAGCCCGCTTCCCGCACGGCACTGAAAGCGCCAATGTCTTGTATTCGAGGCATCAGTAGCTCTCCCGCTCCAGCGTGCTGATTTCCCGTTGGAGAGTTCGTTCGTTTACATGGCCACAAATGCGATGATTCACTTCCACCACCGGCGCTAACGCGCATTGCCCAAAGCAGGCTACGGTACGGACCGTGAATTTGTGGTCGGCAGTCGTCAGCAAAGCCTTATCCTCTTCGCTGGCTTCGCTTGCATCCTCAAGACCGAGGCCGAGCGTTAGGCGAACACTCTGCAGCAAGTTGCGCGAGCCTCTGGTGTGGCAGGCCGTTCCACGGCAGATGCAGATGCTGTTATCACCCTGCGGCTGCAGATTGAACAGAGCATAAAAGGTGACCACGCTGTAAATACGTGAGAGAGCAATCTTCGTCTGCGACGCAATGTATTCCAGGGTTTCCGCGGGAAGATACTTGTTGGGCTGGTGCTCCTGCACCGCTTCCAGAATGCCGAGCAAGGCGCCTGGATGGCCGGTTCTCTGGATGATGATCTGATCGATGAAGGCCCGCTCGCCCGCGCTGAGGCGTTCCTGAGACGGTGTGTGCATGGCGCTCCTTTCGCAGAACCAGCACTCTTCGCTATGGCCCGAAAGCCGGGGCCAGGTGTGACGCAGAGACACACGCTTTCAATTTAAGTATCCAGTAAGGCGACCGACCTTGCCGTGACTCGGATCACGAAAGTGCGTGACCGACGCTGAGTTTTCAGCCCACTCCCCTTTTGACTTGAATTGCCTGGCGTGTTCGACCGGCCGAGTCCACAAAGCAGCCTGTTCAAGGAATCCAGCGGATTACCCTTCTTCCGGGCTGCCATCGATCAAAATCAGCGACGGCGAGGATTGTAGAAATCCGATTTACGCTTGCTCCCGTACTCATCGTGTTGGTGGGTTCGCTGCAAGAGGAGCGGCGGTGGCCGCCGCGTCGGAACCACTGCGTTAGCGACTGTCGATTTTGAATATCTGCAACCTTGTGAGGCTGGAATGGCCAAGTGGCTACTTGTGGTTCAGATCCTTTGTGCCGCATCTGCATGGTCGCAGATTCCCGCTCTTGGTTCAGTCGAGGAGAAACGCCTCGGTGCTATCTCGGAGACGGACCAGCAGATTCGGACATTGCAAGATCGTGTGAAGCAAGCGCCAGGCGATTTTGCGGAATATGACAGCCTGGGGTTCGCCTTCTTTCAGAAAGCCAGAGAGACCGGAGACATTGCGTATTACGACCTGGCGGAGCAGACGCTCAACAAGGCGCTCGCTTTGACGCCGCAAGACTT
>DATEQW010000165.1:0-3053 GCA_035272245.1 Candidatus Sulfotelmatobacter sp.
TTCATTTTCGATGTCGGATGGCTTTTCTTCGTCGCCTGGGGGCTGGTTCTTGCGGCCGTCAGCGCGATCGCCTTCGGTCGGGATATCCTGCCGGCTCTACCTCGGCTGACCCGCGGATCCGATCAGCGCTAGAGCCCGCCACCGGTTGAGTCGGATCCGGATCCGGGGTCGTAGTCACCCGTTTCACCTTCTACGTACGACCTCCGTTAAAGCTGCGTCCCGGCCTGCTAGAATTTCATCTACATCAACCACATGATTCCTCAGAGCATGCGCCCTCTGCTGCCCTATCTCAAGCGTTATCGCTGGGGCTTTGTTGTTGGCGCACTTTGTATCCTGTTTAGCAACGGAGCGCAGGCGGGACTCCCCAGGGTGATTGGCAACGCTGCCCAGAGTCTGGAGAGTGGCGTAACCCGGCATAAGCTTTTGATTTTCACTCTGCAAGTACTGGCGTTGGCGCTGGTGCGAGGCATCTTCCTGTTTCTCACGCGCTGGATTGTGATCGGCATCTCTCGCGACATCGAGTTCGACCTGCGCAACGACCTTTTTGCCCACCTGGAAACGCTCTCCTATTCCTACTACCAGCGGATGCGCACCGGCGACATTATGGCGAGAGTGACAAATGACTTGAATGCGGTGCGGATGCTGATGGGACCAGCGATCATGTACTCGGCGAATACCATTGTGTTCACGGCCGCAGCCCTGTGGTTCATGGTGCACAACAGTCCCAAGTTGACGATGTATGCCGTTCTTCCGCTGCCGATTGTTAGCGTGACCATTCAATATTTCGGGCGGCGCATTCACGAGCGCTTCGAAAGAATCCAGGCGATGTTCTCTGACATCTCGGCGCGCGCCCAGGAAAACTTTTCCGGAGCGCGGGTGATTCGCGCCTACGTCCAGGAAGAAGCGGAGATTGCATCCTTCGAAAGCGCCAACCAGGAGTATGTTGCGCGAAGCCTGAAACTGGTGCGGTTGATGGGGATGCTCTGGCCCACGCTCGAACTCATGCTTGGACTGGCGCTGGTGCTGGTCTTATGGATCGGAGGGCGGGAAGTGCTTGCGGGGCGCATGCAGATCGGAGCGTTCACGGCGTTCAACATCTACATGATGCAACTCACTTTCCCCATCATCGCCTTGGGATGGGTGGTCAATATTTTCCAGCGAGGCACGGCATCGTTGGTGAGGCTCAATGAGATTTTGCAGGAACAGCCGGAGATCAAGGATGAGACTGACGCGAAAGACCGGCAAGTGGACGGAGAAATCGAATTTCGCGGTCTGAATTTTGCGTATAACGGCAAGCATGTGCTGCATGATTTGAACCTGCGAATTCCGGCGGGCAGCAGCATGGCGATCGTGGGCCCGACGGGCTCGGGAAAAAGCACGCTGGTCAATCTGATTCCGCGGATTTATGACGCGGCGCCGGGGATGGTCCTGATCGATGGCCGGCCGATCCGCGACTTTTCTCTGGCTTCCCTCCGCCGGAACATCGGCTTTGTGCCGCAGGAAACTTTCTTGTTCAGTGATCGCATCCGCGAGAATATTGCGCTGGGCGTGGAGTCGGCCAGTGACCAGGAAATTCACGACGCGGCCGACGCCGCGAACATAGCCGTCGATATTGAAGGCTTTCCCGAGCGCTACCAAACCATGGTCGGCGAACGCGGCATCACGCTCTCCGGAGGGCAGAAGCAGCGTACCGCAATCGCCCGCGCTTTGATCCGCAACCCGCGCATCCTGATTCTCGATGACGCGCTCTCCAGCGTAGACACTCACACCGAAGACAAGATTCTTAATCACCTGCGCGAGGTGATGCAGGGCCGCACGACCATATTCATCTCCCATCGCGTTTCCACCGTTCGCAATGCAGACCGCATTGCCGTGCTGCACGGCGGCCAGATTGTGGAGTTGGGGACACATGACGAACTGCTCGCCTTGAATGGCTATTACAGCGACCTGTATAACAAGCAATTGCTGGAAGAAGAACTCGCCGAAGTCTAGCCCCTGCGGGGTCGCATCTTACAGCGAATCAGCTACCTTGCCATGCAGCGAGTTGACGCACCGGAGATCCTCGATTCTGACGCCTGCTCGCCTGAGGACGCCAAGGCCGTGCTAGAGGTTATTGGCCGCGTCAATCGATGGTTCGGTGGGATCGCCACCACAGAGAAAATGGTAGGGCGAGTGGCGCGGGTGACCGGGACGAATCGCTTCACCTTGCTCGAAGTGGCAGCCGGCCTGGGCGGAGTTCCGGATACTGCGCGACGGAATTTGGTGCGACGTGGAATCACTCTGGACGTAACTCTGCTGGACATCGCACCCTCGCATCTACCCAGCGGAAATTCTGCCACGAACGGCAAAGGGCGAAATCAAGGGGTGGTCGCCGACGCTCTCGCTCTCCCTTTTTGCAAAGATGCATTCGACCTTGTCAGCTGCAACCTGTTCGCGCACCATCTTGATCCCCTGCGATTGGGGCAATTCGTGCGCGAGGGTCTACGGGTGAGCCGCCGCGCGCTGCTGATCAATGATCTGGTGCGTCATCCGCTGCACCTCGCGTTGGCCTACGTCGGTTATCCCTTGATGCGCAACCGGGTGGCGTGGCTGGATGGGCTGACTTCTGTACGCCGCGCATATGTACCGAATGAAATTCGAAGCATGCTTGCCCGAGATTTTCCCGCAGCGATCTCTCCGCGCGTGGAGATTTCTCGACATTATCTCTTTCGTATGGGTGTAATTGTCTGGAAGAAGGCAATCGAAGAAGAACGAGTTGTCTAGCGGACGACCAGCACTTCGCGCACGTTATCGCGGGCGAGAAAGAACTTGATGGAAGCGAAGTCGCGGAAGAGATTTTCAATATGACGGTTATTAAACACCCGCTGTAATTGGAAGCCGTCCGAGATGGCGGTGTGTACCGCGCCCGTCGGACCGCGGCGGGCTTCGCGGCGCATTACAATTTTCTGCATCTCCAGGATGTCGGCGCCGACGATGTGGAAGCGGTGGCACGGCGAGTCGGGACCGGCATCGCGGGTGTGGAAGAAGGCAAGCAACATGCCGCCGGGCTTCAG
>DATEQW010000166.1:0-15226 GCA_035272245.1 Candidatus Sulfotelmatobacter sp.
TGGCCGCTCGGCTGCAATAACAATGGACCGAATGTCGGTATCGACTCGACGCCGGTGATCGATGTCAGCAGCAACACGATCTACTTGATCGCTTATACGCAGGATTCGACGGGGCCGGCTTATCGGGTTCACGCCCTTGACTTGGGCAACCTGACTGACAAAGTGGCGCCGATGGTGGTGAGTGCGTCTCATACCCTGACTGACGGAACGACGTTCACTTTCAATGCCACCTACCAGCGGCAGCGTCCGGGGTTGCTGCTGGCGAATGGAAACATCTATGCGGGCTTTGGGAGCTTCTGTGATTACTCGGCCAACCTGTCCCGTGGCTGGCTGCTGGGTTGGAATGCGGCGACGCTGATGCCGCTTTCCGCCAACCGGCTGAACGATCAGCAACCGACTTCTCCGAACACGTTCTTTCTCTCGTCAATCTGGATGTCTGGTTATGGGCTTGCTGCGGATGACTCGGGGAATGTCGTATTCGTCACAGGAAACTCCGATTACTCCGGGACGACTTATGACGGTGTAAGCAACATTCAGGAGAGCGTGGTGAAGGTGTCGTCAGATCTGACGACGGTAGTCGACTTGTTTACGCCGTCGAACCAGGCCAGCCTCGACGGGGGGGATACGGATTTCGGCTCCGGAGGCGTGCTGGTTTTGCCGGATCAGACCGGTTCTACGCCGCATCTGGCTGTGGCGGCTGGCAAGTACGGCAGCATGTATCTGATGAATGAAGACAAACTGGGAGGCTACTCGACCACCACCAATAACGTTCTGGGCACTTATCAAGTAGGCGCCTGCTGGTGTGGAGAATCCTACTTTGTGGATCCGACAGATGGCCTAGCGCGAGTCGTGAGCAGTGGCGCACATGAAGTGAAGGTTTGGAAGGTGAAGACGTCGCCGAGTCCGAAGTTGGTTGGTGTGGCGCGCTCGCCGGCGTTGAAGAGCGGGCAACTGGCGGGCTTCTTCACCAGCGTGTCTTCCAACGGCAATGCGACTCCGATTATCTGGGCACTCACGCGACCAGTCTCGCATAGTTCCACTGGCATTGGGCTCTATGCCTTCAACCCCGATTCAGGGGCGAAGATGACTCTGCTCTTTCAGGCTGACGCTGGCTCCTGGCCGAATTACGGCGGAAACTTGAATCAGGTGCCTGTGATAGCGAACGGCAAAGTCTACGTCGCGAGCAACAAGGAGTTGGAAATCTTTGGGCTGAAACAGGCCGCGAACTTGAAGTCTTCGAAATAACCGGAAACAACCCACCGCATTTTTGGGCCGCGTCTTTTCAGCCGCGGCCTCTTAATTTTTCGAGATGAAGAATCGATATCGGGATCGTCTACTCCGCAAACAACGCGCGGTAGATCCCTCCTCCGAGCGCGCCGCCGAGGAGCGGGGCGACCCAGAACATCCACAATTGCTGCAGCGCCCAGCCGCCGGCGAAAATTGCCGGACCGGTGCTGCGAGCTGGGTTCACCGATGTGTTGGTCACGGGAATGCATATCAGGTGAATCAGGGTGAGGCAGAGGCCAATGGCGAGCGCGGCAAAACCCTTTGGCGCGCGGCTATCGGTTGAGCCCATGACGACGATCAAAAAGAAGGCGGTCAGCACGACTTCGGCGACGAAGGCAGAGAGTGCGGTGTAACCGCCGGGAGAATGCAGGCCGTATCCGTTCGAAGCGAAGCCGGCATGGACGTCGAAGTTCGCGTTTCCGCTGGCAATGACGAAGAGCACGCCCGCCGCTGCAATTCCGCCTGCGACCTGGGCGATCACGTAAGGAAGCAGATCGGAGGCGGAAAAGCGTTTGCCAACGACCAGGCCCAAACTTATTGCTGGGTTGAAGTGACCGCCGGAGATGTGACCGACGGCGTAGACCATGGTCACGACGGTGAGCCCGAAGGCGAGCGCAACTCCGGTGAATCCGATGCCGAGTGCAGGGAAGGCGGCAGAGAAGAGTGCGGCGCCGCATCCGCCAAAAACCAACCAGAAGGTTCCAAAAAATTCCGCGATGGCACGTTTGCTGAGGGGCATGTCGATCTCCTTGGTCGCGAGAACTATTTCAAACCACAGGGGCCCGTGTTCGGTGCGGGAAGAAGACTAGCACGACGATGCAGAAAGAGGAACTGAGGCCGTGGAGGGTATACCCCCTCCCAGGGGCGGTCTGTTGAAATGTTGGGCTTAGCGAGAAAATGCTCGCAAAATCTAGAGGGCGCACGGCTTAAGGGGCAAAATCTAGGGAACAAAGGAGTTGTGGTCGGCATTAGGTCGGGAGTCCCTTGGAGTGCTCGATCTAAATGGTGCTGGCTCTGCTGGGCAATGATGGAACGAATTTGAGGAGAGGCGCAAGGGTAGATGTCACGGGGAGCTGTGGATTTGGTGAGGAGGAGTTGGCGCGGGGAGGGCGAGTACAACTGGTTGGTGTTAATACAAGCAGCTGGCCTGCTCAAAGCTTTGTGGGGGCGATTACACCGGTGGCGATTAAGGATCAAAATCCCCGCCCTGTCTCTCCAAAAAACGGAGAGACAAGGACGGGGCACCCGCGTAAAAACTTTGGCATTTCCACAACTTTCCTCGCTTCGAGGTTCACTTAACCTTGCTGAAAATTCCAGATAGGGAATACTGAGAATAGGGCGGAATTCACAACAATTTTCGAATCTGTGGGACGTCGGATTTTGATCCGGCGCAGTCGACGGTGGAGGAGTGAAGAGAATATGGCGTTAGGAAATGTTCCTCGGTGTCAGCATATCAAGATGAATGGAATGCAGTGCGGCTCTCCCGCGCTGAACCGAAGGAGGCAGTGCTTTTTTCATGAGCGGGCGCGGGAGCAGCATAACCGGATTGTGAAGGATCAGTTCAAGCAGGCCCGCTTTGTGCTGCCGCTGCTCGAGGATGCGAACGCCGTGCAGATGGCGCTTATGCAAGTGATGCAACTGCTGGCCTGGGGCGAAATGGATCACAAGGTGGCGGGACTGCTGCTTTACGGTCTGCAGACCGCGAGCAGCAACCTGAGCTACGTGGACTTCGAACCCGACGAGCCGACCGATGTAGTCGTCGTTCGTGAAGACGTACAACTGACCGACATCGGTGGCCCGCAATGGGATCCGGAAGAATTTGAAGCGGACGAAGACGAGGAAGAGGAAGAAGAGGAGGAAGAGGAAGACGGCGCGGACGACAACGTTGCGGGGGGCGATTTGCCGGCTGCCGCGGCTGAGGGAGCCGAAGTCCGGGCGAGCGCGCCCAGCATGGATGTGGATATGAATGAAGTGCGGAAGCAGATCAAGGGACTGCTCCACGATTACATCGTGGAGACGGGAAGAACCCCGCGGGAGTTGAGTGGGTAGTCTGGTCTGACCAGACGGGTGTGTGCTCAGAAGAGAAACGGCGCCGGGCAAGTTACCGCCGCTTTCCTTGCAAGCCGCTTCTCGTTGATCGTTCCTGAGTGCGGATGCTAGGCTGGCAAGAGTGGGTTCGACAACCATCCATTCTGTGAATTCTGGCGACGCCGCGAGCCGCGTGGGAGCGTGGTGGCAATCGGCTACGGCGGAAGTGTGGGCGAAATTTCTGCTGGCGCTGGTGGGACTCGGTCTGGCATTCGGGACGGCATTATTTTCCACGGCATCGGGGGAGGCCGGACATTTGTGGGCCTCGGTGATTCTGGCGTCGGTGGCGCTGTTGATGGCGGTATTCGTGGGGCTGGTGACCGTGCCGTATCTGGCGCGGCGCGTGGCGCTGGAGCGGCTGCGGCAGACCTTTCACTATGAAGTGACCCGGGCGGGAGTGGTGTATGTGCTGGTCACGCTGGTGATCGGCATCGCGGCATTGAACACGGGAAATAATCTGCTGTACATCGTGGTGGCGGCCATGCTGGCGGCGATCCTGGTGTCGGGCGTAGTTTCGGCCATGGTGCTGCGCGGCCTGGAATTGGATGTGCGACTTCCGGAACATGTTTTTGCCGGGCGAGCGGTCATGGGTCACATTGTGCTGCGCAACGCGCGGCGCTGGATGCCATCGTTTTCCATTCGCATCGTGCCCACACGCAAAGAGAAGAAAGTCCGCAAGGAATGGCGTTGGGAGCCGACCACATTTGTTTTTCCACTGAATCGTCCACCACAGAATCAGTGGGTGCGGCTGCGCGACTACCGCGTGCGGAGGGTCGAGTTGCCGGGCGCTCCGCCGGGAATTTTCGAGGGCATGGTTTACTTTCCGTATTTGCCGGCGAAGGCTGAGCTGGCGGCGGACTTGGAACTTCTGTTTGATCGCCGCGGACGCTACTGCGAGTCGAGTTTTGGAGTGGCCACGCGGTTTCCGTTTGCATTTCTGACGAAGACGCGGCAGATTGCGCTGCAGCGCGAGATTCTGGTTTACCCACCGGTTGAACCACCGGAAGAGCTGTTTGAGATTCTGCCGCTGGTGCGTGGGGAGTGGGAAAGCTTTGTGCGCGGACGCGGGTCAGATCTTTACCGCATCCGCGAGTACATGCCGGAGGATTCCGCGCGCCATGTGGATTGGAAGGCAACGGCGAAATCGGGGTCGCTGAAGGTGCGCGAGTTCAGCCGCGAGGATGAGCGCAAGCTGTGCATCGTCTTCGATAATCCGCGGGCGGGAATGATCTCTGATGAAGCCTACGAGAAAGCGGTGAATCTGGCGGCATCGTTGGGGTGGCATTTTTCCACGCAAGATGCGGAAGTCTCATTTGTGATTCCGGGGCAAGGCCGGGGCGTGGATCTAAACGAATTCCTGGCGCAATTAGCGGTGATTGAGCCGGTGGGAGCGACGCACTTGGGGCAGGCGCAGCGGCCGGGAATCACGCGAGAAGTCGATCTTAGGGAAATCGGCCTGGATAACAGCGGCGAATACAACATCGTGCTGACGGCAAGGCCGCATGGCAGTCTGCCGACCTCGTGGTGGAATTGCTCCTACTTTGTATTCCTCGGCGCGGAAGGTTCGCCTCGGCCTCCCAAAGCGTAGAGTGGTCTGCGCTCTTTCGTCCCGGAATAAACCTAGAGCCTAAATATTATTCCTCCCAACTGTTTAGCCCTTCCCCTGCATCTGATTTCGGAATATACTCGCCCCCCGTTAGAGGTTTGTGGGTGCTCGGAAGAACAATCTGGAGGATCCAATGCGAATCTGCGAGCTGATCAAGGACCAGGTAACTTATCAGGCAGAGATGGGGCAAACGGTTCTAGAAACGGTGCGTGCCATGGTGGAACGCAATATCGGCGCGGTTCCGGTCTTGCACAATGGCAGACTCGTGGGGATTTTTTCCGAGCGCGATCTGATGAAGCGCGTAGTGGCCGAGGGTTTCGATCCCCGCAGCACCTGCCTGGCGGAAGTGATGACGGACGACCCGCTCACGGTAAGCATGCACGAGGATTTGGAAAACTGCATGGCCCTCATGCGGAGGCATAGCTTTCGCCATCTGCCGGTCTGCCACGAAGGACAACTGGTCGGCATCGTCTCGTTGCGCGACATCCTGTTACACGACTTGAATGAAAAGGATGACGAAGTGCGCATGATGCGGGCCTACATCCACTCAGTTCCCGACGCATAAAGCGTGCCCGACGATGCACTCCGCGCGCCAGCGCTGAACGTGTATATTGGCACCAAGTTTGAGCGAGGAAAGTGCCGAGGGCAGGTTCTGAGGATCGGGCATATGGCACGAAGGTAACGTTACTTTAGGTTACCCGAGTACATTGAACACCTGCGCTAAAAGGTTTAGCTTCTCTTACATTAGTACGCCGGTTAAGTACTGCCTCTTTCTTGCTTTTGTGTGATCGAGCTAGGTCCGGAGAACTGTTGCGATGAGCAAAATCAGGATCCTTTATTACGTTCTCTGGATTGCTCATCCGATCCTGCAGACCGCCATTGCTGTGGCTATGTTCCGCCTGGGGCGGCAGAAGCATTTCAAATATTTTTTTGCCTACATCGTCGCGCAGATTGCGGCTTTTGCCGTGGTTTTTCCGACATACCGCTATAATCCTGCCGCATGCGTTTACCTTAGCTGGATCAGTACGGCAGTCAGCGTGGCTTTGGGTTTCAAGGTGATTCACGAGGCCTTCCTCGACGCTTTCCGGCCCTTCCACACACTGCGAGATCTGGGCACGGTCCTGTTCAAATGGGCGGGGCTGGTGATGCTGCTGGTGGCGGGAGTCGTATCGGTGTCCACGGATTCGCCGGACATCGCTCCGTGGATACAAGCTATTCTCACGGCGCAGCGCTGCGTACGAATTATTCAAATCGGCATGGTCCTTTTCCTGTTGTTCTTTGCCCGCTACCTGGGCGTGAGCCGGAGGCAGTACAGCTTCGGGGTGGCGTTGGGGTTCGGATGCTTCGCTACGGTAGAGCTTTCGCTAGTGGCATCCTGGGTGGGCGACCACCTGAATAATCTTTCCATGGGCCTGGTAAACATGGCGGCCTACAATTGCACGCTGCTCATCTGGCTGGGATATACCTTGGCGAAGAGCCCTGCCCGCGAGGCTCCGTCAAACATGCTGCGGCCGCAGCGTTGGGAACAGAGCCTGACCGACATTCATCACCCGCTCCCTGCGGACTCTTTGATCCCGATGTTCGAAGGCATGGTGGATCGAGCTCTCTCGAAGACTCAAGCTTCGCCGTCGCTGGTGCAAGAGGACAGGATTAATACCAAAGCTGCAGCTGCCCATGCTGGTGGGGCTCCCGCAAGTGTGGGGTTCAGTGGACTTCCCGGCACTGGATCGACCAGGAAATAGACTTGCAGAAGTTGTGTCTGCAGGGTTCTCAGGACTGTCGCTTCGGTTCGCAGCTTCGATTCCGGATTTCGTAAATTTCGTTCCTGCCGCGTGTCACTTGGAACACCATCCCTTATTAGTTGTTCAATCACCTCAAGGTTAATCATTCAAGTTGTTGATGATAAATGGTTAAATTTAGCGTGAAATGACCGGAGAGCGGGAGCATGAGCCAGCTACAGCAAATGATGTAGGGAAAATCCTGTAGAAGGGATTGACTTGTGCCTTATAATTCTCCCCCGCGTCAAGTTAGCTTCCCTTGAAGTAACGACGCGGTAGGAGAAAACCCATGAAGCAAGCAGTCAGGATTTCGATCCTGATGTGTGGACTAGTGGGCACCTATGTCGTAGCCGCCGTTCCGCAGGTTCCCGCCCCGGACGGAGGCCCGATTCTAGTGTGCCCACCACAACAACAACTGCAGGGTAGATGCGTTCAGCTTCCACCGATGATGAAGTAGTAGTTAATCGGAGGAGAGAGTTGGAGGCAAGATCACCAAAGTAACCTGTAGTAACTTGGGCCGAACCTGGGCTCGCTATTTTTGGGCTGACGGACTCATACATAAACCGTCAGCCCCGTTTTTTTGGGGGAAACCATTGTCAGCTCTTCCGGTTCACGGCAAGTTCCAGGGCTCGCCGCAGTTCCTGCGCGTTGCGGGTTGGGGGCTGACAGGTAAAGCCGGAACAAAGAACGGCGAACGCCTTGCCGGATTTCAGTTCGGGCAGATTCGGGATGGTCGACGCGAGCGCCGCAGGAAGATTCTTCGCGACCGCCTGATTTGCAGTGAGTCGAAGCGCGCTCTTATTGAACGCGAAGGACGCGTTGGCGGCCGCGGCTAGAGTAGAGCCTGCATCGTCGGCGTCGTTCTCACAAACCACGACGACCTGAATTGGGTTTTCCAGGAAATGCACCGCCGCGATTCCGTAGGTCGCGGCAAAAATTCCAAATTGTCCGGCGACGCCGGCAAAGGTTTCGAGCGTCTGTTCGGCCTTGTCGCGATAGGCGGCGTCGCCCGTGTAGTGGTGCAGGCGCAACAACGCGATCGCTGCCATGGGGTTGCCTGCCGGAGTGGGTGAATCCTGCAGCGGTTTGCGGCGCGTGGCCAGGACGCCCAGGCTCTTGCCATCGGCTGCCGGTTCTGCATCGAAGAAGCCGCCAGAAACCGGGTCGAAGAATCTGGCAATCATGGCGTCGGCGATGGCGTGGGCAAATTTGAAATAGCTGAGATCAGCTGTGGCTTCGTACGCGTCGAGACAGGCCAGCGCGGTCGCGGCGTAATCTTCGAGCATGCCGGGGACCTCGCGGTGCCCGGCCTCAGGATCGGAGTAAGCGACCACGTGCAATAGCCGTGGTTGTGAGACGTGGGCACTTGCACTTCCTGCGTGCGCCTTCCAAGCCTCCGCCAGGATGCGGTCGAGGGAGCGCAGCGCGAAACGCCGCGTGTCAGCGAGGTTGAGTACCTTTGCCGCTTCCAGGTAAGCCGAGACACACATGCTGTTCCATCCCACGTAAACTGTCTTGTCGATGTAGGGGGTGGGCCGTCGCAGGCGCGCGGCGTACATTTTTTTCTTGGCGGAGTCCAGCAGTTCTTTGACGCGCTCAGCGCTGAGTTTCATGCGCCGCGCGATCTCGTCGATCGACGCGCGAACGTAGAGCACATTCTTCGCAGGATTATGGTGCATCTCGCCCACTTCGTTGATGTCGTAGTGCAGGGCGGCGACCTGCGATTCTTCTTCGGTTAGCACGGCGCGGGTTTCGTCGAGCGTCCAGGTGAAGTAGTCGCCGTCGTCGTCCATGTTGATGTCAGCGTCCTGGGAGGCGTAAAAGCCGCCGCGCTCGCGGTCGCTCAGCCATTCATCCATCCAGCGGATGATGTCACGGGCCACATTGGCGAAGAATTCCGATCCCGTGGCTTGATAAGCGTGCACATAATTCTTCAATAGTTCGGAGTTGTCGTAGCACATCTTCTCGAAGTGCGGGACCACCCAGCGCTCGTCGACCGAGTAACGATGAAATCCTCCTGCCAGCTGGTCGTAAACCCCGCCATTGGCCATGTGCTCGAGAGTGCTGACGATCAAGTTGCGCAGGCCTTCATCTTTGGTTCGGGCAAACTGTTCGATCAACAGATCCAATACTGAAGGATGAGGAAACTTGGGAGCTTGTCCGAATCCGCCATGTTCGGGGTCGAACATCTTCAAGGCGGATTCCTGAATCGCTGCAATGATGCCGGGGGATATGCGCCCGCTGCGTCCGGCGAAAGACTCCGCCTGCGCAATGGCGTTCTCCACCATCTTGACCTGCTCCAACACGTCGCCGTTTTTTTCTTTGTAGGCATTGGCGATGCTCAACAACACACGCCGAAAGCTGGGGCGTCCGTAGCCATCGGTCGGAGGAAAATAAGTGCCGCCATAAAACGGCTTGCCATCGGGCGTGAGAAACGCCGTGAGCGGCCAGCCGCCTTGCCCGCTGACCGCGCTGACCGCGGCCTGGTAACGAATGTCGATATCGGGGCGCTCATCGCGATCCACTTTCACGGCGATGAAATGCTCGTTCACGATAGCGGCCACTTCGGGATCCTCATAAGACTCGCGATCCATCACATGACACCAGTGGCACCACACTGCGCCGATATCGAGGAGCATCGGTTTGTTGTCGCGTTGCGCGGAAGCGAACGCCTCCTCGCCCCACTCGTGCCAACGAATTGGCTGGTGCATGGCGGAACGCAGGTAGGCAGAAGAGGCGCGGGCGAGGGAGTTGAGGGTGGTGGTGGTCATGATTATTAGAGTCTAAATGCACTGGGCGAGTTGATGTTGGCCTGCCGGGAATCCGCGCGGTCGTTGCGACCCAAATCGTTACTGCATTCTGACTTTTCTTTATGAGCTAAATGAGTTTCTTCGCGATCACACAGTAGAGATCAATGGCTTCTGCAAGTTGCTGTTTCTCGATGAACTCACCGTCGGTGTGCGCTACGTGAATCGATCCCGGACCGATCAAGAGTGGTTCACCCCAGTTCGTCAGCTTGGGAATGTCGGTGGTGAAAGCGGCGATCATCGTCGGCAGGCCATCGACGGTGCGAAGGCGCAGGAAGGGAAGTTCCAGGGGGAATTCGACTTTTACCTGATCCCCGGCGGTCGCGAGAATTTGACTCTTCAAGTCGTGCAAAGGACCGATGAGGCGATAGAGCAAATCCGCGTGGGCGTGATCAGGAATTACGTTCGGCGCACGGCCGCCTTCGATCAATCCAATATTCAACGTGCATCGACCAATCTCTGGATCGGTGGGCAACGGCATGGCTCGCAGACGAGCGAGAGAGGCAATGAGTTTGTCGATGGCCGATTCGCCGAGCTCGGGATAAGCCGAATGCGCCATACGGCCAGAGGCCGTGACTTCCACGCGCAGAGTGCCTTTCGACGCGAGGGCAATATGGTTCTCAGTGGGCTCGCCGTTGACTAAGTACTTGCATCGATGTCCCGGCTGAGTTGCGGCAAACTCGTTGGCGATTTTCGCGCCCAGACTGTCACGCTCTTCTCCAGCCACGAAAAGCAGGCCGACGTGGATACGTTGCTGGCGGAGGCGTTCCGCGGCGGCGATCTGCGCGGCGATGATGCCTTTCGCGTCGCATGAACCGCGGCCGTAAATTCGCGCGGCATCTTCGGAGGAAGGGATGAACGGAGGGACTGTATCCATGTGGGTGGAGAAGACCACTTCCGGATTCGGCTGCTCAGGCGATGTGGCGTAGACATCAAAGCGATCGCCTTCAACTGGAATTCTTCGTGTCTGGTAGCCGATGCGGGCGAGCTCACCATAGAGATAGTTTCCGACGGCAGCTTCATTGCCGGAGATGGATTCGATGTCGACGAGTTGGCGAGTGAGGGTGATGGCGTCCATGGAAGAAGAATAAACTACGAGGTTCGCAGCGGCCGCGAGTTGCGCGGATCATGTAATCTGAATGGCGTGATTGGCGAGAATTCAACCATCAAGTCGCTGTTCCTCGAAGGTCCCGCGGGACGTTTGGAAGCGCTGCTGAATGCGGGCGCCGAGAATGCGACAAACGCGGCAGTGGTTTGTCATCCGCATCCGTTGTTTGGCGGGACGCTGCATAACAAAGTTGTGTTCCATACCATGAAGGCATTGAACAGCTTTGGCTTTCCGGTGCTGCGTTTCAACTTTCGTGGCACTGGACTCAGCCATGGCGAGCACGATCATGGGAACGGGGAGATGGACGATGTGCGTACTGCGCTCGACTGGCTCGACGCGGAGTTTGATCTTCCGTTGATATTTGCGGGATTTTCTTTTGGCGCGGCGGTGGGGATGCGAGCCGCGGCGCCCGATGAGCGAGTGAAAGCGTTAGTCGGAGTCGGAACGCCAGTAGCTCCGGTGGCTGCGGACACGGAAGCACCTCGGATTTATGCGTTTGATTTCTTACGTGATTACGTGAAGCCCAAGTTATTTGTGAGTGGCGCGCGTGACCAGTTTGGTCCGCGGGCGAAGCTGGAGGAGTTGGTTGCGTCGCTGCCGGAGCCGAAGAAACTGGTTGTGATCGAGGGTGCGGATCATTTTTTTGAGGGCCGGTTGCGGGAGTTGAGAGAGGCGATCGAAGGTTGGGTGCGGCGAGAGATCGTTCGGAACACTGCTTCATAATTCTGCCCATGTTTGATGCCAATCGTGATTCGTTGTTTCGGCAAATGCGCCAGGCTGCGCGGGAGATATTTCTTCACGCGCTGGCCGAAGCTTCGATCGCCAAGGGGTTTGAGCGACATGTGCATTGCGAGCGGGGAGTGCTGCGCGTCTGCGAAGATCTTTACGACCTGCAGTCTTATTCGCGGGTGCTGGTAATTTCTATCGGCAAGGCCGGACACACGATGGTGGAGGCACTGACGCGGCAAATAGGTGCGGCTGCGCTCGAAGGCATTGTGGCGAGTTCGGTTGAGCCTTCGGCGCAGGTGCGCGGCTTCCGGTATTTTCACGGCGGACATCCGACACCCAACGCTGAATCCATTCACGCGGCGAAAGCAATTCTGAAAGCGCTGGATGCTCAGACTGCGGCTTCGCTGGTGATATTTCTGCTGAGTGGGGGAGGGTCGTCGATCGTCGAAAAGCCGATTGACGGTGAGATTTCTCTCGACGACCTTGGGGCGACTTATCGCGCGCTGGTGCATTCGGGCGCGCCCATCGCTGAAATCAACGCCATCCGGAAACATCTGTCGGCAGTGAAAGGTGGGCGGCTGGCGCAGGCGGCCTTTCCGGCACAACAGGTTTCGTTGCTGGTCTCTGATGTTCCCGAGGGTATGGCGGATGCTCTGGCGTCGGGTCCGACGATGCCGGATTCCGCCAGCGTGGAGGATTGTTACCGAATCGCGGAGAAACATGAACTGGTGGCGCAGTTGCCGCATTCCACGCGCGAGCTTTTCGAGCGGCGAGTGCTTGAAGAGACGCCGAAGTCAGACGATCCGGCGTTTTGCCGTTCGCGGTGGTGGCCAGTTCTTTCGAACCAGACTGCCGTCGAAGAGGCGAGGGCAGCGGCCGAGCGCGCGGGCTTCGCCGTGCACGTGGACAATTCCTGCGACGACTGGGATTACGAGCGTGCGGCAGAATATTTGTTGCAGAGAGTGCGCGAGCTGAGAAAAGAATCCGAGCGCGTGTGCTTGATTTCGGGCGGAGAGGTCACGGTGAAAGTGACCAACGGCGGCGTGGGTGGGCGGAACCAGCAGTTTGCGCTGGCGTGCGCGGCGAGGATTGCGGGTGAGAATATCACCGTGCTTAGCGCGGGAACGGACGGAGTGGACGGAAACAGTCCGGCGGCGGGCGCGGTTGCGGATGGAAGCACTGTGATGCGCGCTCAAGCGACTGGGCTTGACGCATGCGCCGCGCTACAGAAATTTGATGCGTATGCATTCTTCAGCGCGCTCGGGGATGCGATCGAGATTGGGCCGACCGGGAACAACCTGAGAGACTTACGGATTCTTCTGGCGTATTGAAACTCGGGCTTCGCCCGATGGACAGCCGAGGGCGGCTGTCCCCACATGAGTGGTTGTGCGTTCTACGTGATCAGGCGGCTTCGCTTTTTACCTGCACTCCCGCCCACTTTTCCAAGAGGGTCAAGGTTGCGGCATAGTCGAGGTCGCCATTACCCTCTTCGCTGGCCATTTCGTAAATCTCTTCTACGGTTTCGAGAGCGGGCAATTTCACGCGAGCTTCCTTGGCGGCCTGAAGGGCGAGAAGGATGTCTTTGTGCATCAGGCGCAAGGGAAAATTGGGAGTGAAGTCGCGCTGCAGGATGAATGGACCTTTGTACTCGACGACGCCGGAGCGGACCATGGTGGCTTCGATGAGCGAGAGAAGTTGCTTCGGGTCGACGCCGAGTTTGCTGGCGAGGGTGAGGGCTTCGGCGAAACCTTCGAAGATGAGTGCGATCTGGAGGTTCATGGCGAGCTTGGTAGCCTGACCCTTGCCGGTCTCGCCCATGCGGAAAATTTTCTTGCCCATGGCGGCGAACAAGGGGCTCAGGCGATCGATGGTAGATGCGTCGCCGCCGACCATGAAAATCAGGGTGCCGTTGGCGGCGCCGATTTTGGATCCGGTCATAGGAGCGTCGACGTAGCCTACGCCCTTGCCGCGAACGCGCTCGGCAAATTTCACGGTGGCTGAGGGAGAGATGGTGCTGGAATCGGCGATGATCATGCCTTCGGTGAGCGACTGGTCGACGCCATCCGCGCCAAACAAAATCTGTTCGACGGCGTTGGTATCGGAAACGCAAAGCCATACGACTTCGGCTCCTTGCGCGGCGGCGGCGGGAGTGGGAGCGACGCCTGCGCCTTCTACAAGCTTGCCGGGAGTGCGATTCCAAACCGTGACTTCATGGCCAGCCTTGGCCAGATTCGTGGCCATGGCATGGCCCATAATTCCCAGACCTAAGAAAGCAACTCGCATCGCTGAGATTCTCCTGTTCGAACAATCGGACCCGCTCTGGATTAGATATGAGGGCTAGGATGGAGGTCAAGCAAACTGGCGTATGATTGTGCGGGTGCCGAGCGGCCGAGAGAAACGCTCATAGGGGAATCGCGGGAATTACGCGTCTTTCTAGCGGCACTGAACTAAAATAGAGCGAGCCGCTTACAGATTTCATCCAATAAGCAGGCTGTTACAGGATGATCAAGGCAACGCTTCGCAATCCGGCCCTCCGCAAGCGCGCGTCGCAGTTCGGGCGCCTGGTGCGGCATTCGGCCGTGACCCCGCTTTGTGGAGAGACACACCTTCCCCGTCTGGCTTCGAACGGCGAACTTGGGCTGACTTTTATTGGCCATTCCAGCTTCTTGGTACAAATTGGCGGGCAAAGCGTGATGATCGATCCCAACTTCGCGCGCTGGTTATTTGTGCTGAAGCGGCTGCGGCGTCCCGGAGTTCGCGTGCGCGATTTGCCAGCCATCGATCTGGTGCTGGTGACGCACGCGCATTTCGATCACCTGCACCGGCCGTCGTTGCGGGCGATTGTGCAAAACAATCTGCGCCAGCGCGGAACGGCGCCGGCCATCATCATTCCCAGTCATGTTACGGATCTGGTCTCGGATCTAGGCTTCGCTGAAATTATCGAACTGGACTGGTGGAATAGCT
The DNA here is from genome assembly GCA_035272245.1 of Candidatus Sulfotelmatobacter sp. Classification (GTDB taxonomy): domain Bacteria; phylum Acidobacteriota; class Terriglobia; order Terriglobales; family Acidobacteriaceae; genus Sulfotelmatobacter. Next base: position 14,368 of record DATEQW010000166.1, read on the forward strand.
CGCGGCACGGCAGTGTGTCCGTGACGCACGTTCCGTCGCGGCATTGGGGAGCGAGGATTCTCAAGGACTCGCATCGCGGCTATGGTGGCTACGTCTTGAAGGCGGGGAAGCATTCGGTTTATCACGCGGGCGACACAGCCTATTTTGCCGGCTTCGGCGAGATTGGGCGGCGCTTGTCGCCGGAATTGGCACTGCTTCCAATCGGCGCGTACAATCCGCCAACGTTCCGGAACGTGCATACGAATCCGGCGGATGCGACCCACGCCTTCCTCGATTTGAAGTCGCGCTGGATGGTGCCCATGCATTACGGGACGTTTCGGCTGTCGCACGAGCCGGTCGATGAGCCGCTACAACTGCTGGAGCAGGAAGCCCGCGCGGCTGGGATCGAAGACCGCGTGGTGGTGCTGGAAGAAGGCGTCACGAAGTTCTTCTAAGTTTGTTCCCCTAAAGGCAAGAAGCTGATAGTAGCAAACCGCAACGTCTTGCCGTAGCGGTTTTTCTGTAACACTCCTTTGACAATCTGCGTTTGAATTTCGGTGTAAACTCTGGTGCACGAATTTTAGCTGAAGGAGGCGAACATGACCGCGAAAGCGATACCGGAGGGTTACCACACCCTCACACCCTACATGACCGTGCGCGACGCTGCGCGCGCGATCGAGTTCTACAAGCAGGCTTTTGGCGCAGTGGAAAAAGGCGTGATGAAAGGGCCGGACGGAAAAATCATGCATGCCGAGCTGCGCATCGGCGACTCTCTCCTCATGCTGGCCGACGAATTCCCGCAATTTGGATCTGTGTCGCCGCAGACCATTGGCGGCTCGGGAACGGGACTGCACATTTATGTCGAGGATGTGGACTCGGC
>DATEQW010000167.1:0-14225 GCA_035272245.1 Candidatus Sulfotelmatobacter sp.
CGGCTAGCGGTTTCGGCGGAATCGCGGTCGCGCATTGTGGATGCGGTGGAGACGGCGTACCGAGAATCCGGGGAAGTGATTTTCGAGATTCCTCAGCTGGAGATTGCGGAGAATGAGGAAAGGTCAAAGGCAACGGACAAGAGTGACCGTTCCACACGGACGTTGCGCTTCTCGCAGCGCTTCGAATGCAAACAGTGCAACCTGCGGTACGAGGAGCCGGAGCCGAGACTGTTTTCGTTTAACAATCCGTATGGGGCGTGCCCGCGCTGCCAGGGCTTCGGGAACACCATCGACTTCGATTTGGATCTGGTGATTCCAGATAAAGGGAAGTCTTTGGGAGAAGGTGCGATTGATCCGTGGAACAAGCCGAAGTACAAGCCGCTGTTTGCGGAGATGAAGCGCTTCGCCAAGCAGGCGGAGATCCCGCTGGATGTGCCGTGGGGCGAACTGGAAGCAGAGCAGCAAGAGCTCATCCTGAATGGAGATGGCGATTTTCTGGGAGTGCGAGGATTTTTTCAATACCTGGAGCGGAAAAAGTACAAGCTGCACATACGGGTATTTCTGAGCCGGTATCGCGGGTATTCGACTTGCCCGGAGTGTCAGGGAAACCGGCTGCGGCCTGAGGCAAGGCAGGTCAAAATCAGTGGGCGGAATATTTGTGACGTATGCGCGATGACGGTGGAGGATGCAGCAACGTTTTTCGCCGGGGTGCGGTTGAGTGCGGAAGAGTCGGAGATTGCGGAGAGGCTACTGGAGGAAATCCGGGAGCGGCTGCGTTTTCTGAACGACGTGGGGCTGGAATATTTGACGCTGGATCGGCTGGCGTCGACGCTTTCGGGAGGCGAGGCGCAGCGGATTCAGCTGGCGACGTCGCTGGGGTCGCGTCTGGTGGGAACTTTGTATGTGCTAGACGAGCCTTCGATTGGGCTGCATAGCCGCGATACGCACCGGCTGATCAAGATCCTGCACGATCTGCGGGATCTGGGAAACACGATTCTGGTGGTGGAGCATGATCCTGACATCATGCGGACGGCGGACCGGATTCTAGATCTGGGTCCGGGAGCGGGGGAAAACGGGGGCAAACTGGTGGCGGCGGGAACGTATGAGGAGATTCTGCGGAATCCGGCATCGCTGACGGGGCGCTATCTGGCGGACGAGCTGCGCATTCAGGTGCCGGCGGTGCGGCGACAACCGGGCACCCAGCAGATCAGGATCAAGAATGTAAGGGCCAACAATCTGAAAGGGATCGACGTCTGCATTCCGCTGGGGATGCTGGTGGCGATTACGGGAGTTTCGGGCTCGGGAAAATCGACGTTGCTGCATCAGGTTCTTTATCAGGCGCTGGCGGAGGCGAAGCAGCAGCCAATCACGGGTGGGGCGCGGGGAGCCGCGACGTGGGAGAGTTTGCAGGGCGACCAGTTTATCGACGAAGTGGTGCTGGTGGATCAATCGCCGATCGGGCGGACGCCGCGTTCGAATCCGGTGACCTATATCAAGGCGTTCGATGCGATCCGGGAGCTGTTTGCTTCCCTGCCGGAAGCGAAGAAGCGCGGCTTCGGAGCGGGACATTTTTCTTTTAACATCCCGGGCGGGCGATGCGAGACTTGTCAGGGCGACGGCACGGTGACGGTGGAGATGCAGTTCCTCGCGGATGTGGAATTGATTTGCGAGGAGTGCAAAGGGACGCGATATAAGGCGCAGGTGCTTGAGGTTCGCTACCGCGGCAAGAATATTCACGAAGTGCTGAACCTGACGGTGAAGGAGGCGCTGAAGTTTCTGGCGGAGGTGCCCAAGATCACGGAGAAGCTGCGCGTGCTGGAGGAAGTGGGGCTGGGATATTTAAGGCTGGGGCAATCGGCGACGACATTATCGGGAGGCGAGGCGCAGCGCATGAAGCTGGCGGCGCACTTGCAGCCGGCTGGGCGCGAGATTGGACGGCCGAGCGCCGGGCGGCAGGACGAGGGCCGACGGAGGCGGCGGGTACTTTATATTTTCGACGAGCCCACGACGGGATTGCATTTTGACGATGTGAGCAAACTTCTGGCGGCGTTCCGCCGTCTTATCGATGCAGGTGGATCGATTCTGGTAATCGAGCATAATCTGGAAGTAATCAAGACCGCCGACTGGGTGATTGACCTGGGACCGGAAGGCGGAGCGAGAGGCGGCAGAATTGTAGGAGCAGGGGCGCCGGAGATGATTGCGAATCTGCCGGGCTCCTACACGGGGAAGTATCTGGCTCGCCTGCTGAATGGCCATGGCAACGGAGCGACGACTCCCGATGGCAGCATGTAAATCTCTCGCGTGTGTGCTCCTGGCTTTGGCGGTGGGCGCCTGCGCGATGGCGCAGGACGCAAGCCAGCCTCCCGGGCAGTCTTCGGCGCCTGCTTCTTCTGCGCCATCTTCTTCTGCACCATCGTCTAGTACGCCATCAACTTCGACGCCAGCCGCGGGGACATCATCTTCTGCTTCACAATCATCGAGTACGCATCGATCCGGTCATCACATTCGGGTTTCGGATGATGATTCTTCAGCGCAACCGGCGGAGCTCACCGAAGCGGAGGCAGCGATCGAAAAAAAGAATTACGCGGCGGCTGAACCTCTTCTGCAAAAGTTGGTGGAGCGGGATGCGACGAGCTACGTGGGGTGGTTCGATCTAGGCTTTGTGGAAAATGCGTTGGGAAACGTGGACGCGTCGATTGCGGCGTATCGCAAGTCGGTGGCGGCAAAGCCGGACGTTTTCGAATCGAACCTCAACCTTGGGCTGCAACTGGCCAAGGGCGGGCAGCTGGGAGCAGAAGAATTTCTGCGGGCTGCGACCCGCCTGAAGCCGACAAGCCACGTTTCCGAAGGGCAGTACCGGGCGTGGCTCGCGCTAGGGCATACGCTGGAAAAGTCGAAGCCGGACGAAGCAATTGTGGCTTTCCAACATGCCGCTTCCCTGCAACCGAAAGAGGCCGAGCCGCACTTCGCTGCGGGAACGCTTCTGGAGCGGGAAAATAAATTCTCCGATGCCGAACAGGAATACAAGCGGGCGCTGCCGTTGGATCCGGGATCTTCGGACGCCGCAATCGCGCTGGCGAACCTTTCGATGCGCGGACGGCGGTTTCCCGAGGCGGAAGAGTATTTGCGCAAGCTGCTTGCCGAACATACTTACGCAGGACCGGAGTCAGAGGCGGTCGAGATTCAATTGGGGCGAGTGCTGGCCGCCGAGGGCAAGAATGACGATGCGATTGCGGCAATGAATGCGGGAATCAAGCTGGCTCCGGGAGATGAGGCGGCGAGGCGCGATCTGGCTGAGGTTTATGCGACTGCCGGGAAAAACGACTTGGCCGAATCTTCTTATCGAGCTCTGGTAGCAGCCCATCCAAATGATGCGGAGTTGCATCGCAGCCTGGGGCAGGCGTTGCTGCGGCAGAAGAAATTTCCCGAGGCGCAGCAGGAATTTCTTACCACGGTGAAGCTTAAGCCGGACTTTGCGGAAGCCTACGGCGATCTGGCGTTCGCTGCGGGCGAGACTCAGAACTATGCGCTAGTGATTCGTGCGCTGGACGTTCGCGTCAAGCTGCTTCCAGAAACACCGATCACTTATTTTCTGCGGGCCTCGGCGTGCGATCATCTGCGCGACTTTAAGACTGCAGCAATCAATTATCACCTCTTTCTCAACACTGCCAAAGGGAAGTATCCTGATTATGAGTGGAAGGCAGAGCATCGCCTGATTGCGATTGAGCCCAAGAAATAGGTTTGGCGGAAGTCGATGAAACTGGGTATGGGAGATTTGCGATGGTGGCGGGCAGCGTTGGCGTTCGCACTTCTGCTGGCGGTAGGGCTGGACGCGCGCGGCCGGGCCAAGGAACTGACGCTTGAGGAATTGAAGGAACGCGTGGCTGGCGCTTCGGTCGCGGATCGGCCTCCCTTGTGCATTGAGATCGCAGAGCGGCAAGAAGAAGCGGCAGGCAAGCTGTATGTAGCGGGCGACGTCGACAAAGCGCAAGCGGCGCTGGTGGACGTAGCGGCGTTCTCTGAATTGGCCCGCGACTACGCGATTCAGTCCCGCAAGCACGAGAAGCAAAGCGAAATTGCGATCCGCAAGATGGCGCGGAAATTGTCGAACCTTAAGCATGATTTCGTGCGCGAAGACCAGAAGCAGATTCAAGACACCATTGACCGGCTGGAAAAGATTCGCGACGATTTGCTCGCGGCCATGTTTCCGAATGGGGTCAAGAAATGAAAGGTCATTGGTTGGCGACAAGTACTGGCTTCTGCCTGGCATTGTTGATTGGCGCGGGGACGGCCTCCGCGCAGCATCGGCGTGATCCGTTCACGCCACCGGAAATTGATCAGATCCGCGATACCAGCTGGGAGCCTCAACTGCGGCTCGGCCTGTATGTGAAATTTGCACGGGCCCGGCTGGTCGGCATGGAGCAGATGCGCAACGATCCGAAAACCAAGGACCGAGCGCAGCAGACGCATGACCGGCTGGACGACTTTCTGCTGATTTATGACGAATTGAACGACAACATCGATACTTATATCGATCGCAAGAACGACATTCGCAAGCCGTTGAAGGTGATCATCGACGCCGATACGGAGTTCCAGGCGAAACTCTTGGCGCTGAGAGACGCCGACGGCGTTCCGCCGGATGAGGCAAAGCAGTACGAATTTATTCTAAGCAACGCGCTGGATACGGTCGATAGTTCGGCGGAAGACCACCGCAGCCTTCTCGCGGATCAAGAAGAGGCGGCGAAGCATAAGAAGAAGACGGCCGGACCAGCGGGTAGCCGGTCTGAGTGAAGAAGTGATGCGTATCTGGTCTGGTTACCGCGGTGCGTGTCGATCTCGTCCATGCTAATCTGGGCTCACCGTGCGTGAGGGATTGCTCGATATCTTCCATGAGGAACACCGGCAGCTGCGTCCCAGTGCTGCGCTCCCTGAATTAAAGATTGAGTTCTTCGCGTTTGCGAATGTGAATAATACGATTCGCTTGCGCGAAGGCAGGCTTCTGGTGAGGCTTTCGGATCTTCTGGAAGGCGCGCCGGAGGCAGTGGTACGAGCCATCGCGCACATTCTGCTCGCGAAGATGTATCGCAAACCGATTGATCGCGGGCATGCGGCGCGCTATCGAAAATATGTTGGCAGCCATGAGGTGGTGAACAAAGCACACCTGGTGCGCCAAATGCGTGGGCGCAAGCGGCTGCATTCGCCGCAGGGGCACGTTTACGATCTCGACGCTATTTTTGAGGATCTGAACCGGCGGTTTTTTCATGGATTGCTGGGGCGGCCGCGAATGAGTTGGAGCCCAGGCAAGACCAGGCGCATCCTCGGACACTACGACCCGGCGCATAATGCGATCGTCATCAGCCGCGTCTTCGATCATGCGGCGATTCCACGCTATGCGGTGGAATATATCGTCTACCACGAGATGCTGCACCTGAAGCACCCCGTGAGGTTGCGTGGGAGCCGGAGGTGCGTGCACTCGGCGGAGTTCCATGCGGAGGAACAATTGTTCCCGCAATTGGAGCAGGCAAATGCGTTTCTGAAGCGGCTGTGAGTGAAATCGAAGTGCGGATCTCTTCTTAAAGCGCTCAAGGGGCAAATCTGATGCCGAGTTCGGTCGTTCGTGTCGAATCGATCGCGGATTCGCTGACCGAGCGCTTCGTGCGATTGTACGGAACACATCCAACGATTTTTCGCGCGCCCGGCCGGGTGAATTTGATTGGCGAACACACGGATTATAACGATGGATTCGTGATGCCAGCCGCCATCGACTTGTTCACGTGGGTTGCTGCGAGCCGGCGCGGCGACCGCACCGTGCAGGTGCATTCAGACCAGTTTGCAGAAACGGTTGATTTGTCGTTGGAGGCGCTTGCCGGTCCGCCGCGAAAACATTGGAGCGACTTCATCCGTGGCGTGGCTGCGACGATACAAGCGGCCGGGCATGGTCTGAAGGGCGTGAATCTTATTGTCGATGGGTATGTGCCGATCGGTGCGGGATTGAGTTCGTCGGCATCGCTCGAGGTCTCAACCGCGCTCGCGCTTCTGTGGGCGGCAGGCGTCGAATTGCCGCCGCTGGAAGTGGTAACAATTTGCCAGCGCGCTGAGCATGAGTACGCGGGCACGCGCTGCGGCATTATGGACCAGTTCATCGCCACGTTTGGGCGCTCCGGACACGCCCTTATGTTGGATTGTCGTTCCCTCGAACACACGTTGCTGCCAATTCCTGCTGACGTTCGCCTGGTGATGTGCAACAGCATGGTGAAGCACGAGCTGGCGGCGGGCGAATACAACCGTCGCCGCGCGGACTGCGAGAGTGGCGTAAGGACATTGGGACAGCATCTGCCGAACGTCCTTGCGCTGCGCGACGTCACGCTCGCCGATCTGGACAGGTATAGGAATGAATTGCCGGAGTTGGTTTATCGGCGGTGCCGTCATGTGATTCGCGAGAACGAGCGTGTACGGGCGGCGTCGGATGCACTGCAGGGTGGGGATCTGGTGCGGTTTGGGCAGTTGATGTACGAGTCTCACGCCAGCCTGCGGGAAGATTACGAAGTTAGTTGCAGAGAGCTCGATTTGCTGGTCGAGCTGGCATCGACTTGTGAGGGCGTTTATGGTGCGCGCATGACAGGCGGAGGATTCGGAGGGTGCACCATTAACCTGGTCCGGTCTGACGCGGTCGATCGCTTCGAAGATCGGATTACAGACAGCTACGCTAAAGCGACGGGAAAGAAGCCGGACCTGTTCGTGTGTTCGGCGGCGCAGGGAGCAGGCGCCTGGTGAGTATCGCTTACAGAGTGAAACTCTCGTGTCCATCGGCGCGGCTTAATGATTGGAAGGAAAACTAGACGGATGGCGCTCGACGATCTAAATCAGATGCCGCACCGGCGCTTCAACCCGCTCAATCGGGAGTGGGTGCTGGTTTCGCCACATCGCGCGGAGCGGCCATGGCAGGGCCATATTGAGAAGAACGGCGCCGCGAAAGCTCCTCAGTATGACCCGGGTTGCTATCTGTGCCCCGGCAATGAACGTGCCGGCGGCGTCCGGAATCCTGCGTATCACTCGACTTTCGTCTTTACCAACGATTTTGCTGCCCTGCGGCCCGATGCGCCAGAAGCGAGAGCGGACTGGGGCGGGCGCGGATTGCTGGTTTCTGAAAGTGAGGCCGGCACGTGCAAGGTGGTGTGTCTTTCGCCGCGCCACGACTTGACCCTATCGCGTATGAATCTGGAGGAGATTGCAACGGTCGTTGATGTCTGGACGGATGAGTACAAGCAGCTGGGATCGATGCCTTACATTGATTATGTCCAGATATTTGAGAATCGCGGCGAAATCATGGGATGCAGCAACCCGCATCCGCATTGCCAGATATGGGCGAACCATACGATCCCCAACGAACCTCGCAAGGAGCAAGATTCGCAGGCTGCGTACGCCGAGAAAGACGGATCCTGTCTGCTTTGCGATTACCTGGCGCTGGAACGAAAAGCGGGGAGCCGCGTGGTGTGCGAGAACGATTTCTTCGTGGCGCTGGTTCCCTTCTGGGCGGTGTGGCCGTTTGAAATTCTTTTGGTCTCGAAGAGTCATGCCCGCGACCTTGTCGCTCTGGATGGCCCGCTGCGAAATGGATTAGCCGACCTCCTCAAGCGAATCACCACGCGCTACGACAATCTCTTCGACATTCCATTTCCGTATTCCATGGGCTTCCACCAGGCGCCCACCGATGGGAAGCCTCATCCCGAGTGGCATCTTCATGCCCACTTCTATCCACCACTACTGCGCTCGGCTACTGTGCGCAAGTTCATGGTGGGGTATGAAATGTTGGCTGCTCCGCAGCGTGACTTCACGCCAGAAGCGGCGGCCGGTAGGCTGCGAGAGGCCAGTGAGGTGCACTACGCGGATCGTGAGTAGTAAGGGCGCTGAAGTGAACGGAATCTTCCAGCGTCCCGCTGGGAGTGCAAGGGAATCTTGCAGCTGCGCGCTGCACACATCACAGAAGTAACCCCAGCACCCTAGATCGCAACGCCGGTCCCGAGTACTTGCACATATAATCGCCCTAAAAATGCGAGGGTTGAATATTGTCTTCAGGTGCACCAGCGGTCGCGTTTCAACCGGGAGTAGTTTCCCGCCCAACGGCACACTTGCTCACTGCGAGTGAGAAGCGAAGCACGGTTTTGTGCGTTGTGTTGATGTTGGTGACGCTGGCTTTCTACTATCCCATCGTTCATAACCGATTCACGAACCTCGATGACGACGCTTACATCGTCCGTAATCCTCATGTGTCCACCGGCCTGAGCTGGGACAACGTGAAATGGGCATTCGCGAGCTATGAGACCGGAAACTGGCATCCGCTGACGTGGATGTCGCATGCTCTCGACTGCCAGCTGTTCAAGCTGAATCCGGCGGATCACCATTATGTCAATATTTTGCTGCATGCGGGGAATGCGATCTTGTTGTATCTGCTGCTGGAGGGCGCGACTGGTTTGACCTGGCCCAGCCTGATGGCGGCGGCGCTGTTTGCGCTGCATCCGGTGAATGTGGAGTCGGTAGCGTGGGCGGCGGAGCGGAAGAATGTGCTCAGCATGTTCTTCTTCTTACTTACACTGCATGCCTACGGATGGTATGTGCGACGCGAGAGCGTGAAACGGTACGCTGTGGTGGTCTCTCTGTTTGCCTTGGGATTGATGGCAAAGCCTGAGATTATTACGCTGCCTTTTGTGCTGTTGCTGTGGGACTACTGGCCATTACGGCGGATGGGTGGTGGAACGACAGTTCTCAGTTCTCAGTTGTCAGTTCTCAGAACAGGACCAAAAGAAAAAACGTCAGACGCGGCGGCGACGGTGGCGCGATCGTTTTCCTATTTACTTGTTGAAAAACTTCCGCTGTTGTTGCTTGGTGCGGGCAGCGGCGTGATTACGATGGTTGCGCAACGCGCGGCTCATACGGTGCGCGGCGCGCCTGGGGGAATGCGTTTCGGAAACGCCGTGGTGGCATACATGCGCTACCTGGGAAAGGCGTTCTGGCCGGTGCGACTGGCGGCAGTATATCCGCACCCTGGCCCTCTTCCGGTATGGGAGATTGTTGCGTCGGTGGTGGCGCTGATCTTAATGACTGCCTTCGTTCTTCGCTGGCGGAGTCATCGTTATCTGGTGGTAGGTTGGTTCTGGTTTCTGGGTACGCTGGTCCCGGTGATTGGCGTTGTGCAGATTGGCGTGCAGGCAATGGCCGACCGTTATGCATACATTCCCTACATCGGCCTGTTTGTATGCGTGATTTGGGGAGTGGCGGAGACTGCACGGGAGCGCAGGATCTCGACCGTATGGCTGGTGGTGCCTGCGGCTCTGGTGTTGCTGACCCTTGGAATGCTTAGCCGACGTCAGATCGCTTACTGGCATGATAGCGAGAGTCTGTGGAGACACACCTTGAGCGTCACCGAACGGAACTTTGTGGCGCATGACGGCCTGGGCCGTGCCCTGGCCACGCAGGGTAGAACGGAAGAAGCGATTGCTGAATTCAATGCGTCAGAAAAGTTGGCCGCGTATTCCGCGTCGGCGATGATGGAGTTCGGAATTTACGAGCAAACCCATGGGCACGTGCAGGACGCGATCGGACAATACCAGCAATCGCTGGAAGCTGCGACGGATTCGAAATCGCGATCCGTTGCCTTGGGCTATCTCGGTTCAGCCTCCACGCAGTTGGGGGACGTGCACCGCGCGGAAGCGAGCTTCACGGATGCGCTTCAAGAGAATCCTGACAACAGCTTTGCGCTGGTGGGCAGCGGATTGCTGGCCGAGCGGAAAGGCGATTTTGCAGGAGCGGCAGAGCGAATTGCTCGCGCGATGAAGGTGGAACCGACGGACGTGGGCTATTTGCTGCTGAGCAGAGCCCTGCTGCGAACCGGTCGCGTTCCAGAGGCGGACGAAGCGCGAGTGCGGGCGCAGGGGATTTCGCACGACTTAACTCAAGCCGAACAATCGGCCGATCGGGTATTGGCTTCGGCCGGGATCCATCCCAAATAGCATGTTGGCGTAAACGCATGCGCCAGGTGACTGCCAGTTGAACCCGCGAAAAACCGTTTAATTCCATATTTCTCCGTGTGATGCGAATCACAGCCGTTTGTGAGATCGCACATTGACGGCCCTGCGACGAACGGAATATCCTTGAAGTTGAAATTGAAATTCATTTTCAACATCATACGGACTCATTAAATGTTGCAAGCTTTCATAATCACACTGCGCGAAGGGGTCGAGGCCGCCCTCATTGTTGGGATCACGCTGGCCTATCTTGCCAAGATTGGGCGCAACGACTTGCGCAAGGCGGTTTATGCCGCTCTGGTAGCTGCTTTCGTTGGAAGCATCGGCGTCGCGGTATTGATGTCGCGGCTGAATCTGAACGAAGACGCATTTGAAGGGTGGGTCATGCTGGTGGCCGCCTTCTTCGTCATCACCATGGTGATTTTCATGATGAAGACGGGACGCAAGCTCAAGGGCCAAATTGAGGGCAAGGTCGGCTTGCTGGCGGGCAACGACGCGTGGATCGGCCTGTTCTTTTTTGTGTTTCTGATGGTGCTGCGCGAAGGCGCGGAAACCGTGCTGATTCTTTCCGCGGTGTCGCTGAATTCCACGGAACTGATGAGTTTTCTGGGAACGCTGCTGGGCGTGCTGTGCGCGATCGCCTTTGGCGTGATGTTCGTGAAGGGCAGCGTTCGGATCAACCTGCAGAAATTCTTCCGGGTGACGACCGCCATTCTTTTCCTGGTGGCGGCGCAGCTGGTGATAGCCGGGCTGCACGAGCTTTCAGAGAGCGGGGTCATTCCGTCATCGAAGACGGAGATGGCGATCATTGGGCCGATTGTGCGCAATGATCTGTTCTTCTTTGTGACGATCTTCGCATTGGCGGCGTTGATGGTGTTGTTCGACGCCAAGCGGCGCGAGCCGGTGCTAGACTCTCCGTCGGCGGCGGAGCGGCGCAAGGCGCTGTGGACGGCCCGTAAGGAGCGTTTGTGGATGGCCTCGGTGTATGGCTTCTCGTTCGTGTTTATCGCTCTGGTAACGGCGGAGTTTATATACACCAAGAGCGTGAGCGCGCTCTCGCCCGCGGCGGAAGTTAGCTTCACGAATGGTCAGGTAAAGATTCCCTTGGCGCAGGTTTCCGATGGCGATTTGCATCGCTTCCAGGCGAAAGAAAATGGGGTTGAGGTGCGGTTTTGGCTCTATCAGAAGCCGGATGGGAAGATGGCGACCGTTCTAGATGCATGCGAAATCTGCGGCGCGGTGGGGTTCTATAAGACGGCGAACGGAGTGGTTTGCAAGAACTGCGCGGCGCCGATTAATCCGCAGTCAGTGGGAACGGCGGGCGGATGCAATCCGATTCCGCTGACGGCGACGCAGACGGCGGATGCGGTGATTATTCAGGAGGCGGACATTGCTGCGGGTAGCCGCATGTTCGAGAAACAGTAAGGGATGTTCGTCCGCCTCGTTTACGAATCTTTTCGGCGCCAGAAGCGGCGCAAATTGCTGGCCGGCGCGGCGATTACTTTAGGCGTGACAGTCGCCACGGCGATGATTGCAGTCGCCACCGATATTGGCGACAAGATGAATCGGGAGTTGCGCACGATTGGCGCAAACCTGCTGGTCACCCCGCAAGAAGACACGCTGGACGTGGAAATTGGCGGCGTCAACCTGAAGCCGCCGAGTGACGGCGCCTTTCTGAATGAAGCCGACCTACCCAAAATTAAGGGAACTTTCTGGCACAACAACATCACGGGATTTGCGCCAGTGCTGCCGGTGAATGTGACGCTGGAGCGAGACGGGAAGACGGAGAATCTGACGCTGCTGGGAACGTACTTCGCGAAGAAAATTTCGTTTGGGAAAGAAGAGTTCACGACGGGGGTGCGCTCGACGCATCCGTGGTGGAAGGTTGCGGGTGCATGGCCTGAGGATAGTTCGCGAGACGTTTTGCTGGGAGAGCGGCTGGCATCGCGGCTTTCGGCGAAGACGGGCGATGAGATCGCGGTTTCTGGCCGGCAGCTACGCGTGAGTGGGATTCTTTCGACTGGAGCCGCGGAAGACGATGAGGTCGTGGGGCCGATTGCGCTGGCGCAGGAGATTCTTGGCAAGCCGGGAGCCGTACGGCGAGTTTATGTGAGTGCGCTGACCAAGCCGGAAGATGCGTTGGGACGGCGCGATCCGAAGAGCATGTCCGGGCCAGTGTATGACCGGTGGTACTGCTCGCCGTATCCGCAATCGATTGCGTACCAGTTGCAGGAGGCGATTCCGCATTCGCATGCGGAGCAGATTCGGCAGGTAGCGCAGAATGAAGGAGCGGTGCTCACGCGGATTGAAGGGCTGATCTTTTTAGTTACGCTGGCGGCGCTCTTTGCTTCGGCGCTGGCAGTTTCGGCTGCGATGGCTACAGCGATTTTTGAGCGGCGCGCGGAAGTGGGACTGATGAAGGCTCTGGGAGCGGGGCGGTTTGCGGTTGCGTCAATCTTTTTTGCGGAAGCGACTCTGCTGGCTTTGTTCGGTGGGCTCGTGGGCTTTGCGGCGGGCGGGATACTGGCGCAGCAGATCGGGCGGTCGATCTTCAATTCGGAGATTACGATTTCACCTGTACTTTTCCCGGTGATTCTGGCGATTGCGGTGATCGTCACGTTTGCGGGGAGCGCGGCCGCGATTCGGAAAGCGGTGGGACTGGATCCGGTGTTTGCGCTGCGAGGTGAACTGTGAGCGGATTCACTCCGGAGCAGCCGCATTCCGCAAAGGACGTGGCAGCCGGGCGCGCGAACGCTCCGCATACTTCCATGTTTGTGCGGATGCTGGTGCGGGCGGCGGTGCTGCGGCGGGGACGGGCTGCGTCGGCGTTGTTTGCCATGGTGGTGGCTGCTGCGGTGGCGACGGCGATGCTGAATCTTTACGTGGACGTACAGGCCAAGCTGCGGCGCGAGTTTCGCAACTATGGGGCGAACATCATCGTGGTGGGAAAGGACGGCTCTTCCCTTCCCGCGGATGCGCTGACGCAGGCGGAAACTGTGGTCGCGGGGCGTGGCGTGGTGGCACCGTTTGCGCTGGTGGTGGCGCGAACTGTCGACGGTCAGCCGATTGTTGTAGCAGGCGCGGATTTCGAGCGGGTGCGGCAGCTTGACCGGTGGTGGTCGGTGAGCAACTGGCCTTCGGCAGTTCCCACCCTTCGTCAAGCTCAGGGCAAGCTTTCTCGCGTAGAAGACGCGCGAGAAATGGGGCACCCGCAGGCGCTGGTGGGAGTGCGGGCGCTTGCGGTGGTCTCGCCAAAGAACCAGCCGTTTGATCTGGAATTTCAGGGACATAAAATTCATCTCACTTCAGCAGGAACGGTGCAGACAGGGGCGGCGGAAGATAGCCGGGTCTATCTTTCGTTGCCGGATTTTGTTTCATGGACGGGAGTACAACCTTCGACTATCGAGGTCGCGGCAACGGGATCGCCGGAAGAGATTGCGGGCATCATGCGACAACTAGAGCAGGCGATTCCGGAGGCGGATGTGAAGCCGGTACGGCAAATTATGGAAGGTGAAGCGCGGGTGCTGGGCAAGACTCGGGCGACGCTGCTGGCGGCGGCTGCGTTGATCATTTTGACAGCGGCGCTGTGCGTGCTCTCTACGCTGATGGGATGGGTGTTTGACCGACGGCGGGACTTTGCCATTATGAAAGCGCTGGGAGCGTCCGACCGGCTGCTGAACGGATTCTTTGCGGCAGAGGCAGCGGCACTGGGAGCAATTGGCGCGGTGGTCGGGTTTGTTTTCGGCATCGGGATTGCAGCGTGGATTGGGCGGGCGAACTTTCATGCGCCGGTGGTGCCGCGTTTCACCGTTCTACCGTTTGTACTGGCTGGTAGCATAGTGGTAACGCTGCTTTCTGCGATCTTGCCGATTTCGCTACTGCGGCGAGTGCAGCCGGCAGTCATCCTGAGGGGAGAGTGAAATGATCCAGATCAAAGACGTGACCAAGCTCTACCCGGCAAAGGCTGCGGGAAATGAAAATGGAAACGGCAATCAGAATGGCGCGATCCATGCGCTTGACCACATTTCGCTGCACGTGGCGCAGGGCGAATGGCTGTCGATCATGGGGCCTTCGGGGTCGGGTAAATCGACGCTGGTGAATTTGATTGGGTGCCTGGATCGACCGACTTCAGGAGAGATCTGGCTGGATGGGCAGAACGTTGCGGGGATTTCCGCGAATGAGTTGAACCGGGTGCGGGCGGAA
>DATEQW010000168.1:0-25346 GCA_035272245.1 Candidatus Sulfotelmatobacter sp.
GGCTCCAGCTACTTCAATGCCTCAACGATGGGGCAGCCACTTACCTGGTCGCAGGGCCAGGTGAACTACTACACCGATCAGGGAGACCTCAGCCCCATCCTGCCAAATTCGGCAGCCAACGCGCTTGTCGCCAACGCATTCCTTCAGTGGACCTCGGTTCCTACTGCGGCTGTGGTGGCAAACGCCGCTGGACAGCTCGCCGAGGACGTGAATGGCAGTAACATTGTCGTCGACTCCAATGGAATCGTCACTGCTCCCGCCGACATTACTTCGTCCGCAACGCAAACGCCGGTGGGAATCGTTTACGACTACGATGGCTCGGTAACGGACGCGCTGCTCGGTGCCGGCGCGGGCGAGCCTTCGCAGTGTTTCGGGAACGCAGTTTATGGAAGCGTAGATAATTTTGGAGCAGGTGCAAGCTTCCTGCACGCGCTGATCGTGATCAACGGGCGGTGCGCTATGCAATCCTCGCAACTGACAGATGTGGAATACCGGCTGGTGCGGGTATTAGGCAGGGTGCTGGGCCTGGGATGGTCGCAGTTGAATCTGAACGTAATCACCGGCAAGCCTCCAGCCACGCCCGATGATTTTGCCGGCTTTCCCGTGATGCATTACATGGACTCGGCGAATTGCGTTCCGATTACGCTTTGTTACGCAAACCCTTACCAACTTGCGCCCGACGATGTGGCTACGCTCTCGCGCTTGTATCCCGCCGCAGGTAAGTCAACCGGGACGGCCCGCATTTATGGTTCCGTCTATTTCGAAAATCATTTCGGCGCCCCCGGCCAGCCAATGCAAGGCGTGAATGTGTTTGCACGCTGGATCGATCCTTCCACCGGCCAGCCCTCCCACCGATACGCGGCCTCATCGGTCTCCGGATTCCTCTTTACCGGCAACGCAGGCAATCCCATCACTGGCCTAGCCGATCCTTTGGGAAATCTTTACAGCGAGTTCGGCTCGAGTAATCAAGCGCTCGAAGGATTCTTCGATCTCAGCGGCTTGCCAATTCCTAACGGAGCAAGTAGCGCGCAGTATCAGCTTTCGGTCGAGGCCTTGGATCCTTTGTGGTCGGGTGGCGTTTGCCCCTACGATTTTTCTCAAGTCGCACCTTCGGGAACTTTTGCGCCGATCGTAGTCACCGTAAGTGCTGGCGGAGAGTTTGAGCAGGACATTCCCATGTCGGGCAGCGGCCAAGCTGTGCCTCCATGGTCCGCAACGGAGACGTGGAGTGCGCCCGCTACGATTCCTCCGGCGGGCGATTGGACCGGCTCGCTGAGCGGGTACGACGACACCGCGTACTTTCTGATCACTGCGCAAGCCAACCGTACCTGGTCAGCAGCCGTCACCGCACTGAACGAGGCGGGGGTGCCGACCGAGTCGAAGGCCGCGCCGGTTATAGGCATTTGGACCCTGGGCGATCCACAGGGCACAGCACCGCCAGTGCTCACGGCGGCTCCGTTCAACGCTGGGACCTTCGGCATGAGCCGTGTCGATGCGCAGGTGCTGAGCTCGAACAGCTTCATCATCGGCATCGCCGACCTGCGTGGCGACGGCCGTCCCGACTACTCCTATCACGCGCACGTCCTGTATGGAGATTCGGTCAGCCCTGCACGCATCCCGGTGACTGGCGGCCCCATCACCCTGCACGGCACCGGATTTGCACCCGGCCTCACGGTCGCCGTCGGGAATAATAACGTTCCAATACTGGCCAGCAATGCGAGCCAGATTCTGGTTTCTGCTCCGGCGCAGGGCGACGGGCCTCAAACCATTACGATCACAGACCCGGTCAGCGGCGCATTGTCTGTAATGACCGGCGTTCTCACCCTCGGCGCCGCTGGCACTGATGAGATTCTGCTGCTGCGAGGCGGAAATCCGCAGACGGCGGTGGGAACTCAGGCGGCCAATCCGGTGACGGTGCAGGTCGTTGGTTCGAATGGCGTCTCCGCGGTCAGCGGCGCAACCATCGGATGGACCACCACCAACGGCGCCACGCTCTCAGCCTGCGGCGGCATCTCTTCGTGCTCCGCGATCACGGATGAAAGCGGACTCGCCTCAACCTGGGTCACACCCACGATAGCAGGAGGTGCAAACATAACGGCAACGCTCGCGCCCGGCGTTTACAATCCTGCACAGTCTGTGACCGCCAACCTGTCGGCTACGTCTTCGGCCACGGCGATTGCAGTGACCAACCCCTATCTTTGGATCGCTTATGGCGCGAGCGTGAGCGTTCCGATCACGGCGCGGGTGGTAAGCTCCGGCACCCCACAAGCCGGCGTGACGGTGAACTTCGTCGTCACACAGGGATCGGGATCGCTCAGTTCGCCAAGTGCAGTAACGAACAGCAACGGATACGCTTCGGTCACACTCACGGTGACCAACTTCGGCGGCAGTGTGCAGCTCAGCGCTTGCGTGGGGCCCGGAAACAATCCTTGCCAAACTGTTTCCGGGAACGCCGTTGCCCCCGCGCTGCTGAATCTGCAGCCCGTGGCCGGAGGTGGGCAAGTTGTCAGTGGACAGGGATTTCAGCCGCTGATCGTCCGCGTCACCGATTCGTCAATGCCGCCCAATTCCGTGCTCGGAGCGGGCGTGCTGTTTCAGTCGATCGTGCTGCGTCCGCCCGGGAACGATCTCACGGTGGTGACGGGCGATGCCACTACCACGCAAACGGGGATGCCGGTCGTCTTGAGTGCAAACCAGAGCAGCATGACCAGCGACGCGAACGGCTTGGCGAGTTTCGTCCCGAGCCTCGGGTCATTCAGTGGGCTATTGGAGGTCGAGATTCAAATTTCGGCAGGAGCGTCGGCGGCGCTGGCGGACGTGATGGAGAGCTTTCCTTAGGGCTGACACTCGACGCGGACGCTGCTGGGAGAAACCTGCTTCGTACCGGCGCAGGCAAACAGCAGATTCCTCCCTTCGGTCGGAATGACAAAAACTTTAAACATTTCGTTTTGCTGAAGCGACGCCGAGGCCCGACAGCCGGAGCCCGAAGCCGATACTCACTTCTTCGTCCCCTGATCTTTCACCTGGTCCTTCGTCCACTGGTCGACCCAGTCGTTGACGGTCTTGTACCAGAGCTGCGAATTTTGCGGCTTCAGAACCCAGTGTCCTTCGTCGGGGAAATACAGCATCTTCGACGGGATGCCTTCCATCTGTAGCGTCGTGAAGAACTGAAGGCCCTCGCTTACGTCGAGGCGGTAATCGAGCTGGCCGTGGATGACCAGCGTCGGCGTCTTGAAATTTTTCGCGTACTGGTGCGGCGACCATTTCTCATAGCTGGCGCGATTGTCGTAGGGAGTGCCTTTGAACTCCCAGTCGTTGAACCAGAGTTCTTCGGTGGTACCCCAGGCAGATTCGGCGTTGAACATGCCATCGTGCGATACCAGGCACTTGAAGCGGTCGGTGTGGCCGAGAATCCAGTTGATGGCGTATCCGCCATAGCTGGCGCCCAGCGCGCATTCGCGGTCTTTATCGATGAACGGGTAAGTTTTTTCGGCGTAGTCCAGGCCCTTCATCAGGTCTTCAAAGGGAGCGCCACCCCAGTCGCCGTTGATGGCGTCGATGAACTTCTGCCCGTAGCCGGTCGAGCCGTGGAAGTTGATCATGATGACCACGTAGCCGCTGCTCGTCGATGAAGTTGGTGACGCGAAGAGTTCGGGATTCCAGCGGTAGCTCCAGTCGTCTCCCCAAGAGCCCTCGGGCCCGCCGTGGATGAGGAATTTCACGGGATACTTCTTGCTGGGGTCGAAGTTTGGTGGCTTGACCAGGAAGCCTTCGACCTCGTCGCCGTGAGCACCGGTGAACCAGAAGGACTCGAGCGGGGACATCGCGACTTGAGAGAGGACGACGCGATTGAGGTCAGCTGCAACCGAGGGTTTCTCCCCAATCATCCCTCGATCTATGACACCTCCCTCATCCAGTTTCGCCCGTGACTGGGCCATGAATTCTTCAGTCTTCCTCACGTTTAACCGAATAATTCGGTTAGGGAACTCCGCTCCCATTTGTGTCAGGAATAGGTTGCTACCGTCTGGCGTGAATGCGGGATCGCCAAACGTGCCATCGAAAATGCTCGCAGTGCGGAAGTCGAACCCGACACGAAGTAGCTGGACATGACCCGCTTCCTCGGCGGTAAAGTAGATCGCCTTTGAGTTCGGCAGCCAAGCGTAGGTTCCCACCCATCGATCAAGGTCCTCGGTCAGATTCTTCTTCTCGCCGGTCTTGCGGTCGAACAGCATCAGGCGAAAGCGGTCGCTCTCGTATCCGGGACGCTGCTGGGCGCGGTAGGCGATGTAGCGGCCATCGGGCGAGTAAAGCGGCGTCGAGTCGCTGGCAGGATTGTCGGCAGTGATGTTCTTTGCTGCTCCTCCGCTGACCGGGACGATCCAGAGATCGTTGTTGGTGGAAGCGGCCGGATTCTTGTCGTGATTCGAGGTGTAGCAAATCTCTTGGCCGTCGGGCGAGAAGGCGTAGTCGTCCTGGCCGCCGAGCGAGAAGACCGGTGCATCGAAGTCGCCGGGAGTTAGGTCGTGATAGACGTGAACTTGAGTAAGAACCGGAACCAGGAAAATATGGCTTCGCTTGCCTTCTTTGTAGGCATTCCAATGCCGGTAAAGCAGGTGGGTAAAAATCTGAGCCTTGACTTTGGATTTGTTGGCCTCGTCGAGTTTCTTGGCGTTGCAGGCAATTTCATCCGGTTGGCCATCGCACTCCGGATAAACATCTGAAGTGAAAAGGACATTCTTCCCGTCCGGCGACCACAGCTCGCCTCCGGCTTCCGTGGGCAACGAGGTTAGCTTATAAACTCTCTCAACTGTGCCGGCAGTGCCGTCGAAGTCGGCAATCCAAACCTGCGAGCCGCCTTCTTTGGTCGAGAGAAAAGCGAAGCGTTTGCCATCCGGCGCCCAGCGCGGGCGGTCGGCGTCCTGATCGGCGATGATTTCTTTTTCTTGAACACCAGCCGTGGGCACGATCCAGATGTGCGGCGTCCGCGTGTTGGCGGCGAGATCGACATCGACCACGCTGAAGATCACCCACTTGCCGTCGGGCGAAACTTCCGGTTCGCCGACGCGCTTCAGTTTCATCATGTCTTCGAAGGTGAAGGGATGCTTGGCTTGGGAAAAAGCTGGAAGGGCTAAGGCAAGAACAAGAAAGGTAAGAAAAAGACGGCGCATGAAGGGACCTCCTCGGCAAACGGATGAGTGTAGCAGGGGGACGCTTCCGGCTTCTAGCGGCTGGCTTGGTTTATCAGATCGCGACGGCCGTCTCGCTCGCGGCCAACTGCATAGGTCCTTCGCTTCGCTCAGGATGACAGCCAAGAGGGGTTGGCAGGCGCGCGGCGGAACCGGCCGCCAGGTGGGAAATCTCGGAATCTTTCCGACGGCAACCCCCTGATTGATATGGCATCCAAGGTAACGGCAGAACTGCAGCGCCCTACCCCCGGCCTCACTGAGCGGAGAGGGGTCGGGGGAGGGTTGCCGCGGTCGGCGTTCCCGTGGCACTTGGCATTGGTGGACGAAGTTGGGGGACTTGCTTCCTCGCAACTCGATCGATCCTTACTCGGCAAGATCAGTTATTCGATAAAATAGGTTCATGAACCGGCCGCATCGAATTCTTCTGTCTCTTGCTGTCCTTGCCGTAGGCGCTTTCCTTGCTGCACCCGCAACTGCGCAGGAAGGGCCCCTGGAAAATACCGCGCCGAAGGGCGTTACGCCTGACGAAATCATCACGCGTTTTGCGGCGAAGGAAAAACTGTTTAAGGAAGCGCGCGATCAGTACACCTACCGGCAAGACATCAAGGTTCAGACGCGCGACGGCGATACGGTCACCGGGGAGTATCACGAAGTGTTCGACGTGCTTTACGACGACAAGGGACATCGCATCGAGAACGTCGTGTTCGCGCCGCAGTCGTCGCTGGAACAGGGAGGGTTGTCTCTCGACGAAGGCGACGTTCAGGACTTCCGCAACCGCCTGCCCTTCGTGCTGACCACCGACGAGATTCCGGAATACAACATTCTTTATGTGGGCCAGCAGCAGGAAGACACGTTGCACTGTTACGTCTTCGATATTGCTCCGAAGGCGATTGTGGGCAAGAAGCGCTACTTCCAAGGTCGCATCTGGGTAGACGATCAAGACTTCCAGATCGTGAAGACCTACGGCCAAGCCGTCCCGGAAATTAAGGATACGAAGAAGAAAGGGAAGGAAGAACACCTTTATCCCAAGTTCACGACGTGGCGCGAGCAGATCGATGGCAAATATTGGTTCCCCACCTATACCCGCGCTGACGATACACTGCAATTCAACACCGGCGACATTCACATTCGCGAAATTGTGAAGTACGAGGACTACAAACGGTTTGGATCGAATGTGAGGATTCTGTATAACGGCCAGGAAGTTCCGAAAGCGGACCAGAAAACGACGCCGGATCAGAGTCCGAACCCGGATCAGAAGAAGCCACAGTAGCAAAGTTTCAAGGTTTTGAAGCCTTGAAACTCCGAAACTTTGCAACCTCAATAGAACAGATACTTTCTCCACTTGTCATCCGAGCGGCCCATCAGGCGCATGATGTGGCGGCTGGTGTGGAGGTTGAAGGCGCGAGGCTCGCGCATCAGCTTCATGCCAGCTTCGGTGGGAAACTGATTTCCCTTGCGGCGATTGCAGGTGTGGCAGCAGGCGACGAGATTCTCCCAGGTTGAGGAACCTCCGCGGGAGCGGGGAATAACGTGATCGAGGGTTAGCTCACCCGAAGGCAGCACGGTGGCGCAGTACTGGCAGGTATTGCGATCACGCAGCAGAATATTTTTTCGCGAGAGAGCGCGACTCTGGTGCGGGATGCGACGATATTCCAGCAGGCGAATGACCGAGGGCACACGCATGGCGATGCGGGCGGCGTGCAGAAAGTGTCCGTTCTCTTCTTCGGTCATGGCCACGCCCTTCAGCACCAAGACAAGGGCGCGGCGCGCGGCGCAAACATTGATAGGTTCATAAGAAGCGTTCAGGACGAGGACGGGCGCATGCAGCGCGTGACCGTTGCTGTCCCGGTGGATCGCCGTCCCGGCAAACAGGCCAGCGGCGTGCCTGCCTATCAATCCTCCGCCTCCGTCGGCT
The DNA here is from genome assembly GCA_035272245.1 of Candidatus Sulfotelmatobacter sp. Classification (GTDB taxonomy): domain Bacteria; phylum Acidobacteriota; class Terriglobia; order Terriglobales; family Acidobacteriaceae; genus Sulfotelmatobacter. The sequence continues at coordinate 7,102 of DATEQW010000168.1, forward strand.
TCAATCCTTGCGGACATGACGCTCGTTTGTCTCCTCGATACCGCGCTTATCTTCTCTTACACTTCTTGTCTTACACTTCCTGACTGCTACCGCGAGTCTTACATCGGACGCCAGGCCGCCCGGCGCATAACTCCTAACTTAGATGCCGACCGCCCGAGCCGCGGGAATATCTTGAACTTCGGACGACTCGTCGCCGTTATCCTCGTCCCCGGGTAACCGAATCTCTACATGCTGATCGGAAGCCTTCAGCGTGCGAGCGACAGTTGCAACCCAGACTTTGGTCGCTTCGGCACGGAGCAGAACGCGCGCGCACTCTGAAACGGTGGCTCCGGTGGTAAGAACATCATCTACCAGCAGGACTTCGCGACCATTCACAGCTTCTGGCCGGGGGACCCGGAACGCGCCACGTACATTTTCGCGACGCTGGTGGCGGGTGAGGCCGGTCTGGGAAGGCGTTTCGCGCTTTCTCTCGAGAGCGTCCGCCAGCAGACTCAAACGTCCCGAGGCTGGCCTGAGTTTCAGCGCCGCGCGCGCGATCAACTCCGCATGATTGAACTCGCGCTGCCGAAGCTTGCTCCGGTGCAGCGGCACCGGGATGACGAAGAGTTGATCGGCGGTGAACCCGGGTGAGAGCGCCTCGACTGCTTCCGCCAGCATGCGTCCCAAAACATTCGCGGCGGGATAGACTCCGGAGTACTTCAGCAGATGAATTAGCTCGCGCAGTCCACCTTCATAGCTGCCATAAGCCACGGCGCGCTCGAAGACGGGATCAATTCGCTCGCACAAACCACATCGAGGCTCTCCGTCAGACACGGAGAGTGCGTAGGACGAAAACAGGCGCTCGCCGCAGAAGAAGCAGACTCCACCTGCGGTGGGATGCATGGCGGCAAGACACTCCCGGCAAACGGGAAGACGGGAGATCTGTACTAAAGGCTTGCCGCAGATACGGCAATCGGAGGGAAAGAGAACGGAGAAAAGACTTTCCGCAATTTGGACAGAGACCCGACCGCAAAAATCTCGGTCGAACCAGGATCGGCCAAAGCAGGATCGGCCAAAGCAGGATCGGCCAAAGCAGGATCGGTCAATACCGGATCGAGTGCCTTCGAAAGCAATAGAAGGCCCTGCCACTGCGGCTTTGGCCTGGATAGCCCGAATTCGGTCTCCACTACTGCTGAAGACGGCCTCCGTGATGCCCACGAAAATGGGGCGCTTCCGCGTTGCCCGCGTACCGCCAGTATAGCGGCGTCCGGTCCACTAGGCAACGTTACGAGTGTCGCGACCTGAAACTGATGAGACCGGATGGTTTCCGGTCACGTCCGAAAGCCGCTCGCGCACCGGCATGAAAATCAAACGATAGTCCCTCCGAAAACACTCCGCGCAGCGTACCGGCTGCAGCAGAAAGATCGGAAGAAGATAGCGTTCGGAAAACGTGCGGCGCCGGGAACGAAAGCCGGCTTCGCAGCCACAATCGTCGCAGTGAAATTCGAAATACTTCTGAAACCAGAGCTGGTCGGAGGAGTGATGTGCCACACTGCACCTCGGAAGAACAAGACTACGAAGGGGTGAACGATCAATTACTGCTATTTTACCCTAAGTGGGGTTGCGCAGATGACGCGAGCATCTGCCCGGCTATTACCGCTCTGCAACGCGCCACCGCACTTGTAAAGCAGCCTGCCCGCGTGCTAACGTGCGCCGTTCCGATGTTTCGCATACAAAGTTGGAATATCGGGACTTATCCCATTCCGCGAGGATCTCGCCCATGAGTACGGTCGCCCCACCAGTTCGGAAGAAGCACACTCCCTACGTTCCCGAAAATATGGAAATGAAAGAGTTCACCTTCCGTGCATTGCTGATTGGGCTGGTGATGACGGCGATTCTCGGGTCGGCCAATGCTTATCTCGGTCTGAAAGCCGGAATGACGATTGCGGCAACGTACCCCGCGGCGGTAATCGGGATGGCGCTGTTGCGGCTGATGAAGGGCTCACTGCTCGAAGAGAACATCGCGCGAACGGTGGGCTCGATCGGCGAATCGGTAGCAGCGGGAGCCGTGTTCACCATTCCGGCATTTGTGATGGCCGGACTGTGGCCTGGTTTGACGCGCGAGAAATATTGGAACTCCGTGGCCCTCATGGTGATCGGTGGAACGCTCGGGATACTTTTTGTGACGCTTCTGCGACGCGTAATGGTGGAAGATCCCGATCTACCTTATCCGGAATCGGTGGCTGCCTCGGAGATTCACAAGGCAGGCCAGCAAGGTGCCAAAGCCGCGAAGATTCTTTTTGCCAACATGGGCTTTGGCGGATTCATGTACCTGCTGGGCGCGGTCAATGTTTTCTCGGCGAACAATACGTTTCCGGTGACCATCAGTGCGCTGGGCAAGAAGTTGTTGCTGCGCACTGGCACGAATCCAAATGTGGCGACCACGATCACAGGAGGCGCAACGCTGCTGACTGCACCCGATATCAGCCCGGCTTACTTAGGTGTGGGCTACATCATAGGTCCACGGCTCGCGGCGCTTAATTTTGCTGGAGGCGTGCTGGCATGGGGTCTGCTCGTCCCGCTTCTAACCTTCACCATCGGTCCGTACATTCAGGCGGCGCAGCCCGCAGGACAGACGCTGGCCTGGCCGCTGCTGGCGGGAGCCATCTATTACTCGATCGTGCGGCCGATTGCGGTGGGCGGGATGCTGGTGGGAGCTTCCTACACCTTGTTCAAAATGCGAAAGCAATTGGGCGCGGGGATGGCACGAGCGGTTTCGGATCTGAAGAAGTCTGCCGCGGCGCACGAAGCCACAAGTCGAACCGATCGCGATCTTCCGTCGAAAGCAATTTTTGCCGGAGTAGGTGTCGTATTCCTGGCCATGATTGGTCTTTACTACTACTTTATTGGCGGTGCGGGAAATCTATCGAATTCACAGGTTATTACGGCTTCTGTGGTAGCCGCGCTGGTGATGATTGTTCTGGGTTTCTTTTTTGCTGCTGTGTCGGGGAATCTGGTGGGCCTGATTGGCTCATCGAATAATCCTGTGTCGGGGCTCACGCTGTGCACGCTGGTGATTGCCGCGCTGTTGATGGTAGCACTCGGCGTTTCGGGAACGGGAGGGGTAGCGGCGGTGCTCGGAGTCGCGGCGGTGGTTTGCGTGTCGTCTGCCGTCGCCGGCGAGATGCTGCAGGACTTGAAGGTCGGGCACATTCTGGGAGGCACGCCTTCGAAAATGCAGATTGGGGATCTGTTCGGCGTCGTGGTGGCATCGCTGGTATTGTTTTTCCCATTGGCGGTGCTCGATAGGGCATACCACTTCGGCAGCGCGGCGCTCCCGGCTCCCCAGGCGGGATTGATGGCCATGCTCTCCAAAGGCATTGTGGGCGGTGACATGGCATGGCCCTTGGTGATTGTGGGGATCCTTTTGGGTCTTGCCATGATCATGATCGAAGTGAAGAGCGTGATGCTGTTCGCGGTCGGAATGTATTTGCCGCTGGGTACGACATTCGCCATTTTCGTGGGCGGCGTGATCCGCTGGGTCACCGACAAGCTGCGCGACCGGCGCGGTTACAACGATGCGCAGAAGGCGCGGGTCGAAAACTCCGGTGTGCTGACTGCCTCCGGACTGATCGCGGGCGAGGCGTTGTGCGGATTGGTGATCGCCGGGCTGGTTGGGTCGGGGAAAGATGTAACGCTCGTTCACTGGACACCTTCGTTTTGGGTAGCACTGGCCGCATTGGCAGTGCTGATTCTGGTGATGATACGAGTGCCACTGGCTAACGCCGGCAGTCCGGACGAACCGGCGCCACCGACGGCCATCATGTAAGCACTAAGCAGACTGAGGCCGGCCGTGATGGGCTCCCAGTGTTCCTGTGTGTTTAAATCATTCAGTGTCGATCGCTGAAAATATTGTTCATATCCGCGAGCGCATTGCAGGCGCAGCGCGACGTAGTGGGCGTTCTCCCGATGAAATTATTTTGATGGCTGTTTGCAAGACGCGGCCGCCGGAGAAGATCCGCGAAGCTTATGGCGCGGGGCTGCGCGTATTCGGAGAAAATCGCGTGCAGGAATTTGCGGGCAAGGTCGCGGCGCTTGGGGATTTGCACGAGGCCGAGTGGCACATGATCGGACATCTGCAAACCAATAAGGCCGCAAAAACAGCTGAACTTTTTCGCGCAGTCGATTCGGTCGATTCGTTGAAGCTGGCCGAGAAATTGGACGCAGCGGCGAGGTCGCTCGGCAAGAAGCTGGATGTGCTCATCGAAATCAACGTTGGCGGCGAAGCTGCGAAAAGCGGCCTGGCGCCTGATTCTCGTGAGCTGGAAGAGCTGCTGCTGGCCACGCCCCGTTTGGCCGAGCTGGTATTCCGCGGATTGATGACCGTGCCTCCATTCACTGACAATCCCGAAGACGCACACCCCTACTTCCGCCAACTGCGCGAGTTGCGCGATACGATTGCATCGCGCAAGCTCCCAGCCGTGAGAATGGATCAGCTTTCCATGGGGATGTCGCACGATTTCGAAATCGCCATTGAAGAAGGATCGACTTGCGTGCGCGTGGGGACAGCAATCTTCGGGGCGCGGACAAAACCTTAAACAGAGAGGACGAAGAGGGCCGATGAAGTTTATCGACTGGTTTTGTGCGGCAATCCTTTTCGTTCTGGCCATCGCGAATGGTCTGCTCGTGCCGAGAACTTACACTGGCAGGATCTGGATCTTCGGGACGTGCCTGGCTTTGTTGTTCGCCGCGATGCTGAACATTCTGCGCATTCGCAACGACCGCGGAGTCAATGGTCTCAAGCTGTTTTGCATGGCGGCGAATGTGACCATGCTGGTGTTCGGGATTGCCCTGATGGCGAGCATCGGAAAATTGCGCACTCTGCACAACCCACAAGTGCCGTTTCTGACGGCCTTGTTGTTGGTCGAGACTGCATTCTCACTGGAGAAAAAGGCTTGATTCCCCTTCGGGAGTCGGGCGAAGGCGTGACGTTTGCGGTGAAGGTCCATCCCCGCGCCAAGAAAAATGCAATCAGCGGCGAGCTCGGCGATGCGCTCAAACTTTCTCTCACTGCGCCGCCGATCGATGGCAAAGCAAATCGGGCTTGTGTCGAATTCCTGGCGAAATTTTTGAAGGTACCGCGCTCTTCCATTACCATTGCCTCCGGCCAGACCGATCGGAACAAGGTGATTCGTGTGGCCGGGCTCTCGGTTGAGGAGGTCAGGAAACGTATCGGGATGTAGACGTGAGCCGCCGCATGAAACGAGTAAAACGGCGTGGGCGAGAGCCCCAGCGCCGCACAGGTCATCAGGGAGCCCTACTTGAGCTTTTCCGAGCGCTTGCAGGAGATTCGTACCGGGTTCGAACAGCCGTTCTGGATCGCCAATCTCAGCGAGATCTTTGAGCGCCTCTCTTATTACGGGGCCTTTGCTTCGCTCGCTTTGTATTTACAGGAAAAGCTGAATTTTTCAGCTGAACAGACGGGAACGCTGACCGGAATATTCGGCGGAATGGTTTGGTTTCTTGCCATATTCGGCGGCGCTGCTGCCGACCGACTGGGCTTCCGGCGCGCGCTTTCGATCGCGTATCTCATCCTCGCTGCTGCATATTTTCTAATTGGCTCGATCGGTGCATCCTGGCTGGCTCCGGTACGCAACGCTGTGCCGCTCGAACTTTTTGTTGGCTGCATCCTCATTCTGCCCGCACTCGGCATCTCGCTGGTCAAGCCTTGCGTGGTCGGCACTACGGCCCGCGCGTCCAAACCGAATGTTCGTTCGATTGGCTATTCGATTTACTACACCATGGTCAACATCGGCGGTGCGTTCGGGCCTTACTACGCTTCATGGGCCCATCGGCACCTCGGCGTCGAGAGTGTGTATCGCGTGGCTGCGCTCAGTGTGTTTGCGATGTTCTTTGTGGTTCTTTTCTTTTTTCGCGAGCCACGCAAGGCCGGAGATGCGCCTCCGCCTTCGATTGCCACCGTCGCGCGGAATTTTTGCGTGGTGGTCGGCAACTACAGGCTGGTTCTTCCAGTGCTCATGGTCGCTCTGCTACTCCGCATCGGCCTCTGGATCTATCCCACGTACAACGTACCTGGCTGGATATGGTTGACACTTCTTGTGCTGACGCTGGCTGGCATCAGCCGCTTTATGTGGTTCCTCGTTCTATTCACGGGTTATTGGGTCGTCTTCTGGCAGCAGTACATCAGCTTGCCGGGATACATCCATGGCTACATCAATCCGCATGCTGATGTCGAAATTATTCTGGTAACCGATGGCCTGACCGTCATCTGTCTCACCCTTGCGGTCAACCTACTGACACGCAAAATTCCGGCGTTTCAGGCAGTAATTCTCGGCACTCTGATCACGTCAGTTTCCTGGTTGATTCTCGCGGTCCGGCCGTCGATCTGGGGAGCGGTATTTTCTCTGTTCGTCCTCGCATTGGGCGAAATCATTCAGCAGCCCCGCTACTACGAATACATTGCGCTGCTCGCGCCGCCGGGACAGCAGGGTACCTACATGGGCTTCGCATTCTTGCCGATCGGAATTGGGTCGCTGATCGGCGGATGGTTTGGCGGCACTCTTATGCATCACTTCGGAGAAGTCACGCACCAGCCGGAGCGCATCTGGTGGACTGTGACGACGGTCGGTGTAGTCACCACTGCGATGCTTTGGGTGTATGACAGATATTTCAGAGTCACGGCTGCCGCAACATAGAGTGTGAAGCCATGCCTAAGCGTTCGAGGGGTCGATCTCGAGTTGTGCAATCAAAGCTCACGGCAGCAGAGATGGCTGCTCAGATTCGCCTTGCGCTGAGAGACGGCGGCTCCGCCGAACACGCGTCGGGCGTGCAGTGGTTCTTCAAAGAAGAAATCAAATCGCACGGATGGTATACGGCGGATTTACGCCGAGCAGCGGTGGGTTTTCGTCGCGAGGTAAGAAAGGATCATGGGCTCGAATTCCTGATCGATGTTGCCGATCAGCTTTTTTCCGGCTCAGTGTTGGAGGAGAAGGTTGCCGCGGTATTTCTGCTGGAGAAACTCGATGCCGAGTTTGGCGAAAAAGAATTCAAGCTATTCGACTCCTGGCTCGACCGCATCGGCAGTTGGGCCGATCACGACGCGCTGGTGCATGACCTCATCGCTCCGATGATCGCGTCCAAACCCGAGCGTGCAAGAGTCGTTTTCAAGTGGGCGAGGTCGCCGAAACGCTGGCGCCGGAGGGCGGCCTGCGTGGCGCTGATTCGCGGGGCCCGCGCAAAGATGTTCTTCCACGAAATCACAAAGCTATCGGGCTCGCTTCTTTCCGACGAAGATGACATGGTGCAGAAGGGATTGGGGTGGCTGCTGCGCGAGACGGCAAAGTTTGACGCGAAGCGGACGATGCCATATCTGATGAAGATTCGGGAACGCGCGCCGCGCCTGGTGCTGCGCACCGCTTGCGAGACGCTGCCGCCAGCAACGAAAAAACGGATTCTTGCCATCTGAGCATCCCCGATTCGCTCAAATCAATCCCATTGTTTACAATAGAGGTTTGCTCATGGACCTGGCCGCGATCCAATCTGCGCTGCGCGAACGCAATATCGACGCGTGGTTGTTTTACGATCACCACCATCGCGATCCCATTGCTTATCGTGTGCTGGGCTTACCCGCGAGTCTGATGGTTACGCGCCGCTGGTTTTACCTGATCCCGGCTCAGGGCGAACCTGTGAAATTGGTGCACAAGATCGAAGCCGGACATCTTGATTCCCTGCCCGGCAGCAAGCGGCAATATTCCGGATGGCAGGAATTGTTCGACAGCCTGAAGTCTATACTCGGCCCCTACCGCGATATCGCAATGCAGTACTCGCCCAATAACATCGTTTTCACTATTTCTCTGGTCGATGGCGGGACGATCGAAATGCTGCGCGGCTTGGGAAAGAACGTGGTCAGCGCCGCTGACCTGATCGCGCAGTTTGAAGCAACGTGGAGCGGAGAGCAAATCAAGACGCATTTTGCGGCGCGCGATAGTGTGGATTCGATTGTGGCGGCGGCTTTCAAGGAAATCGGGAAGCGGGCGCGCGACGGTGGAACCACCGAACATGAAATCCAGCAGTGGTTCATGGAAGCGTTTCGCCGCGAGAATCTGCTCACGGACGATCCCCCGATTGTCGCGGTCAACGCGAACGCGGGGAATCCGCACTATGAGCCGCGCGCCGATCATCCGGTTCCCATTCGCGAGGGGGATCTGGTGTTGCTCGACGTTTGGGGCAAGAAGGACGTTCCGGACGCGGTTTACTATGACATCACGTGGATGGGTTTTGTTGGCTCGGCGCCGTCCGGACGCATGCGTGAAGTTTTCGAGATTGTGCGCGATGCGCGCGATGCCGGAGTCAAAATTGTGGCCGACGCAATCGGGGCCGGACACCGCATTGCAGGATGGGAAGTGGACCGGGCCACGCGCAACCACATCAAGCAAAAGGGATACGGCGAATATTTCATTCACCGGACGGGACATTCCATTGGCACTGACGTCCATTCCAATGGAGCGAATATGGACGATCTGGAAATTCACGACGAGCGCCAACTTCTTCCCAACTCCTGTTTCTCGATCGAGCCCGGAATTTACCTGCCGGAGTTCGGAGTGCGGAGCGAAGTCAATATGCTGGTTCGGCCGAAGTCGGCGGAAGTGACCGGCAAGATTCAACGCGAGATCGTAATCATCTGATGGCAAATTCAACTACAGCTAAAACGAAAGCGGTTGAGCCGGCGCAGCCCGCCAGCATGATGTCCGTTATCGCTCCGGCGGTGGGATGGCTCATCCCGGGCGCGGGCCACCTTATCCAAAAGCGCTGGATTCGGGGCCTTTTGCTGCTGGTCTCAATCGGAAGCTTGTTCGTGCTCGGGCTACTGATGCAGGGGCACATCTACAAGGCCAACGGCGGCGACATTCTCGACATTCTCGGATTCATTGGCGACCTGGGTGCTGGAGGGATGTATATCACGACCCTCGCCATGAATGGAGGCCAGGGAGCAATTGCTTTCGCGATTGCGGATTACGGAACCAAGTTTATGATCGTGGCCGGCTTGCTGAACTTCATTGCCGTCGCAGACGCCTACCATATCGCCATCGGGAAAAAGCAATGACCGTCCAACTCACTCACTTCAGCGCGGCGTTTGTTTTTGCGCTTTTTGCGTCCATCGTCTTCGGCATCACGCATCGCGACACCACTCGCGACATGGTTCGATATGGCCTGTACTGTTTTGTGATGTTCCTCGGTGGCCTTCTGGTGGCGGGCTGGGCCATGTGGCTGGTGCGACGGTAGTTTCGCCGCCTTCAGTCTGACCTTCATTTGACAGGCTTTGCGACGAATTCCTTTACGCTGATCTTTCCATCGGCCTCGACGCGAATGTCTTTCGGCTGTTCCGGAGAAGCGCATTCCCCTCCGTCGATCGTGCCTGTGAATTCTCCATTCGCCCAGGTGATGCTTCCGGAGCGAATGCAGTTGGAGGTCTGTTCTTCCCCATTGGGCACCGCCCACTCGGGCGGGCGCGTGTCGTCGGCTTCAGAGTATGACGTGCTGGGCTGGATGCGAATCTGAGCCGAGAATGGCTTGGCGATCTTCCCCAGTGACACAACATTCTCCGGAACGATGGAATTGCCGCAAGAGGCGTAATGCCCGCCTCCGACGAGTTCGACCGCATCGAACCTGGCGTCGGCACCATCGCCTTGAAGTCCGAGCCAATAGAGATTTCGTGAGTCCGGCGATTGGCTTTCGACGACCTGCAACACAGTCAAATCCTTCTCTTTGTAGATCTGGCTTGCACGAAAGGAATGCGCTTCCTCGATCGTCCACCCGGGATTTTCGATTCTGTGGCTGGGATGGTGGACTTCATTGGGATCCACGATGAGTGGATGAGCTTCGACCTCAGTCGAGGATCCCAGTACGCTCTTGGACTCGGGCACAAGATGGAAGAGTCCAACCGATCCGAGAACGATAGTTTTATCTCCGGAGTTCAGCGTCACCTCGGCCACCCAGGAGACGGGACCGATTCCCCGCACCTTCACGGGAGATGCTGTCCCCTTGGTCCTGAATTCGTGAATGGCGTCCGCGAGCGTTGCTACCTCGCCGGGATGCAGGGGCGCGGGCGTGTCGCTGAGCAGAAAAAAGTCGAGATAGCCATTCCCCTGGGTGGTTTGCGAACAAAGGAAGTCCTGAGCTTCCGATCGCCAGTCGCATTGCAGCCCCGATCGCGGCATTTGGGCCGAGTCGAAAGCTGTACAAGCTCCGCCGCCCTCGTTGTAGGCGCAATCGGCGGTAGCCACGACGCGCGGCGGGGTAGGCCGGAAGTCCAACAGCACGCTCGCTTCCGTCCAGTTCAGGGCATTCGCTCCTCCGAGATTTTCACCGAACTTGATCACCAATAAAGGCACATTGGGGTCGGGCGTGGCCAGGGCAACGTCGGCAAAACTGCACTCGCCTTCCTGCTCGAAGCAGCCGGCCAAGCGGCTGGTGTCGAACGAAAGCGAGGTCGAACTCCTGTCATTAAACGAAACAGTCTCGGAAGGCTCGACTTCCCACCACTGTTCTCGCCTGGCCTGAGGATCATCTGCCGAATCGGTCGTCTTAGCGTAAATCTGGAGCCTTGCCTTGTTTCCTCTTCCGACCTCTGGCAGCGTAGCGAATAGATAGATATTCACGAGGTAAGGTCCCAGCGCCGGAAAGCGAAAGGTGGGCCGCTCATAACCGAATGGCAGGGGAAGACCTCTGACCGGCGTGATGCGCAGCGACGGCTTGTTATTTACGTCTACTTCGACGGCCTGCTGAGAACATCCGAACGGCGAATGTTTGTCCGAAACGTCCTGCGAATGCACCGGGAGGACACAAAGTAAGCAAAGCAACGACACAGTTACGGTACGCATATTTCAACATCCCTTATCCTTCCCATACGAAAGCATCGAATATCCTCTTCGTCTCGAAATTCAACCGGCGATAGAGCGCAACCGCGCGGGCATTCGCTTCGGTTACGGTGAGCGACAGCATGGAAAAGCCGCGTTTGCGAAGATTGCCCACGGTCGCTGCCAGAAGAGATTCACCAATACCGCGTGAACGATATTCGGGAAGGACGCACACCTGAGTCACGTGACCCACATCGCCGCGCACGCGTGAGCAGAGAATCAATCCGATCAAGTTTTTCGCCTTACGATCCACGGCAGAAAATGAGGACTCCGCGTCGAACAATCCGCATCCCGGAAAGCGCACGATATTATTCAGGAAGCGCAGCGATCCGCCGAGGGTGTGGTACTGGTCGTTAATCTGGGCGTCGACATGGCCGCGATAGGCCGCGGTAATCACGGCGGCGGCGGGCTGGTAGTCAACTTCGGCCCAGCGGCGGATTTCAATCTCTGGATGGGTAGGCGGAACAACTGGCGATATTTTGCCGAGTTCGAGAACCATAAACAGGCGCGGATGACGTTGAAATCCCTGATCAAGAAACGGGCGCGCGACGCTTCCCGATTCGTGCGCGAGTAACTGCGCTTCCACGCGATGAATCCCAGGGGATTGCTGGAGGGTTTCGATCACATGGGTCAGCAGCTTGAGTTCTACTTCGCGCGCGTTTGGCAGTCGGCTACCGTTCGCGACGAACAGATCGCCGACAACTCCCTTGCTACCTTCATACACGAAGAAGGTATAGCCGAAAATACGGCCGCGTTCGATGGCGGCGTAGCCGGGAAGAATTTTGGCGTCCACATAGCGCAGGATCATCTCCGCCGAACCGCTATAGTCCCACGAAAGAAGGGTGGCCCAGACTCGACCCTCATCCTCGAGCAGGGGGCGCAGATCCACGGAGGAAAAATGTCTGAGGTCGAGAATCTCCACAGGGCTCCTGCAAAGTCAGCCCAGCATTCCGGCTTCGTTCGCCACGGCAGAACTCCGAGTTTAGTGGGTTCGAAGACGCGAGGCAAACCGGCGGAACACAAGGCGGCAATACTGACCGGCGCGAGTTAGCGCGGAGAATTTGTCCCGGCGGCGGCAACCCAGAAATAGTCCACACGCTGCGGAGCATAGTGACCGAGATAAGAGACTTTCCGCCCCGCAACCAGCTTCGCAATTTCGATCTGCGAATCTTCTGGAGCCACCAGTAAATGTTCTTCCGATGGAACACTTCCCCAGTCGTAGTTGAAGGTTAGATGGTTGCGGTAAAACGTGAGGCCGTACTCGAGTTCGCGGGAAACATGATAAACGGCAAGTGGCAGTGGATGCGTTTCGATATCGGCGATCTCCTGGGCCAGTGGCCGCGCGGAGAGCGTTTGGTCGATCGCCACGGAACCAAGCTTCAGCACGGCTCCGACCGTGAGCACCACGGGAATCAGCGTGACGAAGCGCAACATGCGCAGACCATTCCTGCGCACGAGGGTAAGCGCAATTCCACAACAGAGTACAAATGCGATGGCGAGAGCGACGAGCATCGGCTGGCCGCCAGGCAGACGATGCTGCGTCATCAGATATGCAATCAACAGCGCTGGAACAATTGGAGCCGCGGCGCACAGCGAATGGAAAATTACGAGCCAGACGGGCGTTCGATCGTCGTCAAGGTCTTGCAGATGATGCTTTAGATAACCCGCTAACAAGAGGGTTCCGGCTGGAATCGCGGGAAGAATATAGCCGGGAAGCTTCGATTGAGAGATGGAAAAAAAACCCACAGGCACAACCAGCCAGCAGCAGGCGAAAACGCTGAATTGGGTTTCGAAACCACCTCGCGAGTCCTTAATCGATTTTCGCGAGGCCCACCATTTCGTTATCGATTGCACAAAAGCCGCGACCGTGAAAACCGTCCATGGAAGTAGCGCCAACGCCGTTACGGGAAGGTAATACGAGAACGGCTCGGTATGGTGATAAAGGTTCTTGGAGAACCGGCCAAGATTGTGCTCAACAATAAACTCGCGAAAGAATTCCGGATTGCGCGCCTGCACAGTGACATACCACGGCAGGGCGATAACGCAGAACAAAGCAATCCCCGGCAGCCACAGCGTTTTCGGTACCAGCCGCAGTTGGCGAATGGCGGCGGCGTAGAAGACGATGACTACTATGGCGAGAAAGGGCGCTACCGGACCTTTCGCCAAAGTCCCTAGCGCCATGAAGCCATAAAAGACGGCGAGGTAACTTTTCTTTTCAGTTTCGCGCCACGCCCACCAGGCGAGCATGCCAATGGTGAAAGCCGCGGCCAGTGGCATGTCCGTGGACGCGGCGCGAGCATAGCCGACGATCCCTGCGCATGAAGCTGCAATCAAGGCGCCGTCAAGTTCGAAGCCTGAACGAAAGCGGCGCAGAAAGAAGTAGATTGCCAGAACCAGGAGAGTCGCATCGAGCGCGGAAGGCAGCCGCGCAGCCCCATCGCTCACGCCGAAGATGCAGTAAGCGAGCATAGCTTGCCAGTAATAGAGTGGCGGCTTTTCCAGCCATGGCTGGCCGCCGAGAACGGGCGTGATCCAGTCGTGGCGTTCCAGCATTTCGCGCGCCACTTGCGCGTATCGCGGCTCGTCGGCTCCAATCAGGCCGAACTGTCCCAACCCGTAGAAAAACAGGAACGCACAGAATCCCGCGAGCAACAGCGAGTCGGTGCGTGTTCGATTCGTCATGGGAGGGTTCCGGGACCCGAAGGCATCAATGGGAAAGAAAACTTGTAACTTTATTGTATGAAAGAACCGCGGCGCAGTGATTCCAAAACCAGACGGACCGCTTGGGCCAGGGGACCATCGATGGAGCAACCGCTGGCGCATTCATGGCCGCCGCCGCCGAAACCCTCGGCCACTCTTGCTACATCGAGTTTCCCCTTGCTGCGCAGACTCAAGCGAAAACGCCCGTCGGGAAGTTCGCGGAAGAATGCTGCCACTTCCACTTCTCCGATGGAGAGGATGTAATTCACTAGACCCTCGCAATCTTCTTCCTTCGCTCCATGGCGCTCCATCTGCTCTTGCGTTACCCAGGTCCAGCCGACGTGGCCTTCGGTGTTGAGATTACGCAACGCTTCTCCCAGCAGCCTCATCTTGGCCACGGAATGGGCAAAATAAATATTGCGCGCGCAATGCGAGGGATCGGCGCCGGCGAGCACCAATTCGCGTGCCAGCGCGAAGGTATGTTCGTTCGTCCCTTGAAACATGAAGGAGCCGGTATCGGTCATCAGCGCAGTGTAAAGGCAAGTCGCCATCTCCGGGGAGAACGGAGTCCCAGCTTCGCGAGCCAGGCGAAAAACCATTTCTCCGGTGGCAACAGCATGGGGATCGATCCAGTTCACGTGCGCGAAAGGGCGTCCACTGACGTGGTGATCGATGCTGATCAGGAAACGATCCTCCAGACCCTCGAGGCGCGTGCGATTGACGCTATCGCATTCCAGGATAATCGCGGCTTCATAATTTCCGCCCACGCGATTCGCCTGCAGCACCTGATCGGCAAAAGGTAGAGTTCGATAGATTCGCGGGACGCCGTCGCGGAGCATAACATCGGCTTGCTTGCCCATGGCTCGCAGAATCTGGCAGCACGCCAGCGCCGATCCGATGGCGTCGCCATCAGGCCGGGCATGCGAGGTAAGCACGAACCGGTCACGCTGCTCGATTTGATGAAGGACGTCCCGCAACATGGCTACGCCTTTTCCGCGCCCGGCTTGGCATGCGATTTCATTCTCTTTTTCGCCCGCGCCAGCAATTCTTCCACTCGCGCTTTTTCCCGCTCCGAGCGGTCCAGCCGGAAATATAATTCGGGCGCGCGCCGCAGCCGTAGGCGCTCCACCAGTTCATGCCTTATGTATTCTTTTGCAGCAAGCAGGCCCTCGAGGCTGCGCTCCGCTTCCTGATCATCGCCGTCGACATCCACGAGAACCTGCGCGGAGCGGCCATCGTCGGCGACATGGACGGCGGTCACACCCACGAGTCCGATGCGGGGATCGGCCAGTTCTCCTTCCACCAGCGTTTCAATTTCCTCGCGCAAGGCCTCGCCTAACCGCCCGCGATGATACTTCAGCCCCCGCTTTTCCACTGCTCACCTCGAGGTAAAACGCATGAGAATATCAGAAATCTGGCCGCAGGTGTTGGCTCCCTCGTGCTATTGTCGCGCACAAAAGAGTGGTTGCGGTAAGTACAGAGGTAACAATGCGATAGCGACAGCATTGGCTTCGCAGCTCTGGGGCGCATCTCTTCTGGACAGGGATTCTACAGGTATTCCACGAACGAGTCGGCGACTTCCGCACCGTGATTGTTCGCGATGCGTGTGGCTTGTCGCTCCACATTTTTCATCAGTCCATCGAGATAGTCACGCGAGTCAGAGATGCTAACCACGCCTATGGTGGCACGATTCCACAGGCTGCTTGGATCAAGCTCGGCGACGGAGACGTTGAAGCTGGCGCGCAAACGATCTTTCAAACTACGCAGGACCTGGCGCTTGTCCTTGAGCGATTGCGCTGCTTCGATGTGGAGTTCGAGGGTGAGGAAGGCGATGGGCATTCAGTTCTCAGTTCCCAGTTCTTAGTAAGAACGCCGTGTTCGACGACTGAGAACTGAGAACCGAGAACTGAGAACCGTTTTCAAGCAATCACTTCCGCGGCGATTCTCTCGGTGGCGAAGGCCTCGATCACGTCGCCGACTTTTATGTCACCGTAGTTCGAGATCGAGATGCCGCACTCCATGCCGTTTGTGACCTGGCTGGCATCGTCCTTGAACCGGCGCAGCGATCCGACCTTGCCTTTGAAGACCTGCACATTGTCGCGCAGCAGACGGACTTCGGAGTCGCGCTTGATCAAGCCGTCGCTCACGCGGCAACCGGCAACGGTACCAACCTTCGGAATGCGGAAGACATTGAGCACTTCGGCGCGGCCCTGATAATGCTCTTTGTAGGTGGGCTCGAGCAAGCCGCTCATGGCGCGCTTGATCTCATCCTGCAATTCGTAAATGATCGAGTGCAGGCGAATATCTACTTTTTCCTGCTCGGCAATTTCCTGTGCCTTGCGCTCCGGCCGCACATTGAAGCCAATGATGATTGCGTTCGACGCGGAGGCCAGCAGAACATCGGTTTCGGTAATTGCACCTACGCCCGAACGCAGCAGCTTCAGGCGAACTTTGTCGTTCGAAAGTTTCGTGAGCAAATCGGTGATGACTTCCACCGAGCCTTGCACGTCGCCCTTGAGAATGACGTTGAGTTCCTTGGTGCCTGCGGCCTTGATCTGCTCCGCTAGTCCTTCCAGCGACACGCGGGAACTCTTGGCGAGCGCGGCTTCGCGAGACTTTTGTTCGCGATATTCGGAGATGCCGCGCGCTTTATCGCGATCGGCCACTACGACGAATTGATCGCCAGCCTGCGGCAGCGATTCCATTCCGATAATTTCCACCGGAGTGGAAGGCGGAGCCGTCTTCAACTGTGCACCGCGATCGTCAAACATGGCGCGCACTTTGCCATAGACGTTGCCGACCACAAAATTGTCGCCGGCATTCAGCGTTCCGTTCTGTACCAACACAGTAGCGACGGGACCGCGTCCGCGATCGAGCTTGGCTTCGAGCACCACGCCAGTCGCGGCGCGCTCAGGAGTCGCCTTCAGTTCGCCCAGATCGGCCACCAAGCAGATCATTTCCATCAGAAGATTCAGATTCGTTTTCTTCTTGGCGGAGACGTCGACGAACACCGTCTTGCCGCCCCACTCTTCCGGCACCAAGCCGCGGTCGGCAAGCTGTTTCTTCACACGATCGGGCAACGCATCCGGTTTGTCGATCTTGTTCACAGCGACGATGATGGGCACTTCAGCCGCGTGGGCATGATCAATCGCTTCGAGAGTCTGCGGCATGACGCCATCGTCGGCGGCCACAACCAACACAACGATGTCCGTGGCTTTGGCGCCGCGGGATCGCATGCGCGTGAAAGCTTCGTGGCCTGGGGTATCGAGGAAAACAATTTCACGACCGTATGCCGGCGATTCCTTGTCGGTGATGCGCACCTTGTAGGCGCCGATATGCTGTGTGATTCCACCCGCTTCGCCTTCCGCCACATTCGTCAGGCGAATCGAATCGAGCAGTGTGGTCTTGCCATGATCGACATGGCCCATGATTGTGACCACGGGCGGACGAATTCCCGTTTCAGGCGCGGCTTCTTCGCCGGCGGCTGCCGCGTCAATTTCTTTCGCGGTCTGTTCTTCGAATGTGATGACGTTCGTATCTGCGCCAAAGAAGCGCGCCATTTCGCTGGCTAGTTCCGCGTCGAGCGTCTGGTTGATAGTGGCGAATACGCCTTTTGACAATAGACGCGAGATCAGATCTTTGGCGCGGATATCGAGCTTCTCCGCGAGATCTTTTACGCTGATGCCTTCCGTGATCGTGATGCTGCGCGTGATCGGCTGGGGCTCATTCGACACCACCATGCGCGGCGGCGGCGTGTAGCCCTTCATCGGGCCTTCCTTTACGCCGCGCGGAACATAGCGCTGGCCGGGACGCCGCGCTGGTCCGCCGGGACGGCTGCCGGGGCGCGTTGTGCCGGGAGGCGGAAGAGCTGGACCCACCCCCAGCGGACGCGCGCCCGCGGGAGCTTGCCGCGTAGGGTGCATGGGACGACGTTCACCGGGACGAAGCGGTGGACGCGGCGGACCTCCGCCGGGCCCCTGCATAGGTGGACGTCGCTGGAAAATTGGCTGGCCGGGGACGGGACGTCCCGGAGCGGCGCGCATTGCACCGCCGATGGGAACTCCAGGCTGCACCGGCGGCGGAGCCGGACGCACGGGCGCCTTGTACACGGGTCGCGGGCCAGTTTGCGGAACAATCATGCGGGGCGCTGGCGGTGGCGGAGCCACGGGCTTTGCCGTCACTGGAGGCGCAGGCGGAGCACTCGCGGAAACTGTCGGAGGCACGGGCGCGGGAGGAGTCACTAGAGGCGGTGCGGCGGGACGCACAGGAGCTGCGACCACCGGCAGAGACGCGACCGGGGCTGACTCCACTGGAGGCTGTACGACCAGTCTCGATGGAACAACTGGAGCCGCGGGAGTTGCTGGAGATACGCTCACCGGAGCTGCAGAGGGTTCCACCGCTGGTTTTACGACCGGAGGAGCAACGGTTGTGGGCCGGCTTACTGCGGCCGGAGGCGCGACCACTGGTCTTTCTACGGGAGGAGGCGCGACCGGCGCATGACTCACCGGTGGACGCGGCGCGACCGGCGGAGCCACGGCTTCCTTCTTCTGAGTGATTGCCTTCAGCACATCGCCGGGACGCGAGATGTGCGACAAATCAATTTTGGTTTTTATTTCTTCTTCGCCGCGG
>DATEQW010000169.1:0-9759 GCA_035272245.1 Candidatus Sulfotelmatobacter sp.
GTATGCGTCCGAGCGAATCTCCGGACCGCAGTGGCCCGCTTCACCTGCCTGCCTAGCTTCGATTTCAATGCCCACACTCATTAGCGTCTCCCCATCAGCGGCTCCTGTTACCGTTGCCGGCCGCAATGTATTCTGGCGAAGGCGGCACGCTCGCTCGCTGTTCCAGTTTCGCCAGAACCGCATCTGTCATCTGTACCGTGCTGGCTGCGCCCTGGCTCAGTGCCTTCGCGCCACCCGCGAGGCGCATCATGTCATAAGTGCGAACTTTGCCCTCTTTCACCACTTCGGCAATCGCGTTACGAACGCGTCCAGCTTTTTCGGTCTCGCCTACGTGCTCGAGCAACATGACAGCCGAGAGAAACATGGCAATCGGATTGACGATTGGCGGATCCAGTTCCGCATACTTCGGAGCCGATCCGTGCGTGGGCTCGAACACGGCCACCTCGTCCCCGATATTGCCCGAGGCCGCGAAGCCCAGACCGCCGATTAACCCGGCGAAAGCATCGGAAATTACATCGCCGAACAGGTTCGAGGCCACAACTACCCCATAGTCTTCGGGATTTTTCGTGAGCCACATGGTCTGTGCATCGATGTTGGTCGACCACAGCGCAATTCCTGGATACTGCTTCGCTACAGACTTCGCTTCTTCCTCCATCATTCCGGAAGTTTCGCGCAGCACGTTCGGCTTCTCACAGATCGTTACCGACTTGTAGCCGTATTTTTTGGCCCAGTCGAACGCAGCCTGGCAAATCTTGCGCGCCGCTGGGCGAGTGACGATGCGCACCGAAATCGCCAGATCCGGACCCGGAGTCCCGGCAAACGGTTTGAACTTCGAGTGCGTGGCCAGCGCCGCGCGCACCGCGTCCGGCGGATTGGTCCACTCGACGCCTGCGTAAAGTCCTTCCGTGTTTTGCCGGAAGACGACCACGTTGACCCGCGGCTCTTCGAATCCGCCTTGTGGCTTCTTGCGAATGAAGTTCAGCGGATTGCCCGGAAACGAAATACAGGGCCGGATGCAGGTATCGAGATGGAAGCGCTGGCGCATGGTCACGATGGGGCTGAAGTAAGAGTAGCCTTTGCCTTTGAGTTCGGGCCTGAGCTCAGCCTCCGCTTCCTTTTTAGGCTTCGAGGTGATTGCCCCGAACAGACCGAGCTTGTGCTTCGCCAGCAGTTCGACCGTGTGTTCGGGAAGCGCGTTACCATGTTTGCGCCAGCACTCCCAGCCGATGTCGGCGTGAAAGTATTCCGCATCAAAAGCGACCGCTTTCAGAAGCCGCAGCGCTTCCGGCAGAACCTGATTACCAATCCCGTCTCCGGGCATCGTAACTACCGTGTATTTGGCCATACGTTCGTCCTCAAATTTCCTCTCTATGCCAGTCCCAACCTCTTTGCGACCAGATTCTCAGCGCCCCCGGCAATTACCAGCGATTGCGGCACGCTGCCCAGAGGCGGGAAGATAAAATTTTCGCCGCGCCACGTGATCGTCCCGGAGGTGAAATCAATATCCACGTCCTCACCGGGGATGATCGTCTTTTCCCGCGCCGCGATTTTATCGGCGAACTGCTCCCGCAGTCGCTTCGTGAACTCGGGAACTTCCACGCACACAAATCCGTTGTTGTAAGCGTTCCGCAGGTAGGTTTGCGAAAAACTGGCCGCGATCACCAGCGGAATACCTTTCGCCTTCAGGCACGTGACCGCTTGCTCCCGGCTCGATCCAGTGCCGAAGTTGAACGCTCCGACAATCACGTCTCCGGCGCGAGTGCGCCCCGCAAACTGCGGATCGTAGTTCTGCATCACGACTTCGGCCATCATCGCCGGCGTCATGTCGTCGCGGTAGGTGTAGTCTTTGCCGTAGATGGCGTCGGTGTTCAAGTTGTCCTGCGGCAGAAAGACCAGGCGTCCTCTTACGCATTCCGGAAAGCCGGGAAGGATCTCGATCTTTTCCGAGGCCTTCTTGCCGTTGACTGAGAATTCTATAAACCGGGGCGCCGGTGTGACATCGACGAACGAGTAGGGCCCAACGATGTATCCCGCGGTCGCCGACGCCGCGACGACTTCCGGACTTGCCAGATAACACTGGGCCTCGCGCGCCCCCATGCGCCCCTTGAAATTTCGGTTGGTGGCCGAGATCCCAACCTCACCTTTTTCAAGCAGTCCCGTGCCCAGGCCGATGCAAGGTCCGCATCCTGGTGGCAGGGGGTTCGCACCGGCTTCCACCAGCGTCTGCCAGACGCCGCGCCTCTCAGCCTCTTGCTGCACCCACGCGCTTGCCGCTCCCAGGTACAACTTCACGCCAGGCGCGACTTTCTTCCCTTGCAAAACTTGCGCAGCCGCTTCCAGATCTTCCACTCTCGAATTCGCGCAGGAAATCAGATAGGCCTTCTGAATGGCTACCTTCTTTTTTTCCAACACCGCGACGGATTGCATCACCTGCACGGTGTCTGGACCCGAGACATGAGGCGTGACCTCGCCGAGGTCGAGCGTAATGCGCGCCGCATAGAAAGCATCGGAGTCGGGGCGCGGAGGAGTCACAGCCCAGCGCTCGATGTCCTGCTTCGTGAAGCGCTCGATGCCCTGCTCCTTCAGCTGCTGGTGCACCCCGCGCAGATATTCAATCGTGATGTTGTCCACCGGGAACCATCCCACCAGCGGCCCCCACTCGGTGCTCATGTTGGAGATCGAGAAGCGAGCGTCCATCGACAAACTGGCCACGCCCGGCCCCGTGAACTCGACTGCAGCGTTGAGGGCTTCATCGTAGTTGTAGAGCCCGCACAGGGTGATGATCACGTCCTTGCCGCTGACGCCCCGGCGCAATTTGCCCTCGAGCACGACCTGAATCGACGGCGGGATCTGCCACCAGAAATCTCCTGTAGACCACACTGCAGCAGCGTCGGTACGCACGATGGGCGTACCAATGGCGCCGAGCGCTCCGTACATATTCGAGTGCGAGTCGGAGGCAACGACGAACGATCCCGGCACAACATACCCGCGCTCCACCATGATCTGATGCCCGATGCCCGAGCCCGCGGGATAGAAGTCGATTCCATGTTCCCTGGCAAAGGCTTCGATCGAGCGATATTTCTTCAGGTTGGCCTCATCCTTATTCTGGATGTCGTGATCGAGCGCAAACACGAGTTGTTTGGTATTGCAGATCTTTTTCGCACCAATCGCCTTAAACTTACTCATCACCGCCGACGTGTTGTCATGCGTCATCACATGAAACGGCCGGATGGAAACGAAATCCCCCGCTCGCAGGGGCCGCTTCGGTCCTTCTGCCAGGTGAGCCTGCGCGATTTTTTCAACGATAGTCTGGGCCATGGTCAGCTCCGCGAGGGGCAAGTTGACCGTTCCGACGATGAACGGCGTCTAAGCGAATGCAGGTTTTCGACGTTTTTCGCGATTCGCCCCCGATCCCACTCTTGTACTTCCTGCAGTCCTCTTCTGGATGTCCGTTTTCATCAGCGCCATCAGCTTGCAGACCGAGTGATTGCCTTCTAGATTCCAGATTGCCTCTTTCAGTTTTTTCTGCGATCCAGTCGAAAGCACTCCCTCGGCAAGTGCGGCAAATTTCTCTTCCACTTCCTGATCGGTCAGCGGATTTCGCGGATCCCCCTTGGGGAAATCAAGCTGCTTGCTGAGCGCACGCCCATCGGTCGTCGTGATATTCACAACCACCCTCTGTAGTGCCGGAAAGACTCGCTCAATTTCCGGGTCCGCGACCACTTCTACCTTCTTTAGTTGCGCCCGGATTTTCGCGTCCATGATCTTTTCCATAGTGAACTGCACCGGGGTGACCTGCCGTTCCACGAGCGCTGCCGCAATCACGTAAGGGAGCGAGTGGTCCGCCGTCTCCTTGGTATGCGGGTCGTACTTGCTGGGATCGGACAGAATGTCGGCGGCCCGAGCCAGCGATCGAATTTGAATCTTCTCCACCTGCTCGGGTTGCAGATCGTTGCTCTTGACCAGGTCAAGCACGGCCGAGATCGGCGTATGCGTCAGCGCTTCGGTCGGAAATGCTTTCATTCCGCATTGCGTGATGCGCCACGACTCGCCGAGACCATCGGTTAACAGATTCAGCTTCCACTCCGGACCGAAGACGTGACTCAGACCTTCCTTGCCATCCACGACATGCTCGGGCCCGGAATATCCTTTTTCCGCCAGCAGAGCCGCAAGTACCCCACTTTGCGTTGCCATCGGGTCTACCGTGTTCTTCATCATGGTCAGCTTGCCAGCGGTGACGGCCCCCAGCGTGCAATGCCGGGCGGCGGAAATGCCGATGGCGTGTTGAATTTGTTCCCACGACAGATTCAGCGCTCGTCCGGCCACGATGGGCGAAACAAAAGCAGTCAGCGTGGCGTGGTGCCATCCCCGCTCACGGATGCCCGGAAACGCCGCCTCACAGAAACGCATCTCGAATTCGTGGCCCAGAACCAGGCCGACGATCAACTCCTTGCCACCGCTCCCGGCGCGCTCGCAGCACGCCATCGCGGCGGGAAAAATGTCAGAGGGATGCGACGGATCCTGCTTCCAGTAAATGTCGTTGTAATCCATGCAGCGGATCATCAGCGCGTTGGCCAGCGCTGCGGAGACCGGGTCGACCCTTTTGCCCGTGCCAATTACGGTAGCCGCGCCACGTCCGGCCAGCTCGTCGAGCACCTCCAAAACGATCTTCGCGTCGTGCTGCCGGTAGCCGCCAAGGGCGCAGCCGACAGAATCCAGCAGAAAGCGTTTGGCTTGGTAGATCGCGTCTTGCGAGAGGTCTTCATATCGCAGGCTAGCGGCCCACCGCGACATTTTGGCAGTGACGGTTTCTTTCGGTGCGGTAATCGATTTTGATACGGACAAGGAATCTCTCCTTACGATTTCACCTTAATGTTCTTAGGATGTTTGAAAGGCAGGAACGCCATGAAGTCAGCGTGATGCACGATGAACGCTTCCGTAGTGCGCTTGACCAGGTCGCCCTCGGCGGCGTGGGCTGCGATGATGTGGCACACGGAATCCGGAACGCCGCACTCCAGCGCCAACGCAACTCCGGTGAACGGATGCCGCAGGGCCTCGCCCCGCTCGCTCTGCCGGCTGTTGCCATCCGGTCCAAGTTCGTATTCCAGCAGTTTACCTACGTCGGCCAGAATCGCCCCGGCGATTACGGTGTCCATGTCAACCGGCAAGGCGCGCCCCATGAATTCCCGCATGGCCTTTGCGCTCTCGCGGGCAATGTGCACCACGCAACGCTTGTGCTCCATGAACGTTATCGGGCAGTTCGGAACCAACAGCGTGAAGGGAATCTGGTTCAGGTCTTCCGGCTCGAGGGGGCTGCGCTCCAGGGCTTTTACCCAGACCTGCGTCACCTGTTCCCGCAGTTGGGCACCCTCAATCCAGGCGATCTCTGGCCACAGCTGGTTGACGATTTCGCGCAATCGTCCGCTCCCATCCACAAACGGATAACTTTATCCCGCGGCGGGTCGGCGAGCGACGATCAGCATCACAGACGTTTGTGATCACACACATCGACAAGCCCACGATCTGCTGGTCTGCTTGGGTGTTGGGCGGTGTCCACTGCGGATGTAGGCGCCGAAGGACTACCTCGAATCGCTTTGATGGATCAGACGAAAAACGGGATTCCGGGGCTCAAGTGGTCGCTCCGCAAAAAGGAGATTCACACGTGACCGCGCAATACTCTTACTGCACAAACTGTCATAAGAAAACTTCGATCTCGCTGAAACTGTTCGATACGCTGAATGAATTCTCCAAGACTAATCTTAAGAACTGTCCAGCTTGCGAAGGAGCGCGGGAGTTGCATGTCTCGCTCGACTTTCAACTGGGCGTGGGAGATGGAGACTTCAAAGTAGTGCATGCGTTCCTTCCCGAAAAACTGGAATCGTGGCTGGGCGAGGAGGAAGAGGAGGTCACGCTTTATCCTTTCCTCGTAGTGCTTGAAGATGGCGGAGGCAAGCACTTCACCTGGATGCCTTACTGGCACGTAACAGGAAAGGACGCTCGCTTCGGGCAGCACGCGCTTTGTCTGGACCGCACGCAGTTCGAGAGCCTGGTGGCGCAGGCTGAGGAGACGATGTTCGCACTGGTTTAGAGCAGGTTCGACAGAAGAGAGTTTGCGCAGGCACTACAGGCTGCAGTTCCCAACGTGCACCCGCTTGTGTCTGACGCAAGTAACGGGAGATGGTTGGGCTGGGAGAGTCGTTGGCTGGGTTGCAAAGTGCGAAAGCTATTGATCGCAGAAAGCAAGAAGCGTCCGATGAACTCGCAATAGCTTGCCTTTATGTTCGTAATAAATGAAGCCCGCTTTCTTGAACCTGTTCATGAAAAAGCAAATACGCGATCGCGTTGTCCCGACCATTTCTGCCAGCGTCTCATGGCTTATTGCCGGAACTGTAGTTTCGGATCCTCCATGCCCGTCATAGTGGGCGAGCAACAGCAGGATCCGCGCCAGTCTCTTCTCGCTCGGATTGCAATGCTGATCCACTAAATCCTGCTGGTATCGAATATTCCTGGCCAGCACGTAGGCCCAAAGCAGATTTGCCAACTTCACTTGCCGGGATAGCGCGATCATCATGGCGGTCTTCGTAATACGGAGGAGAATGCAGTCCGTGATTGCGCTGGCGGACGCCATACGAGTGGACCCGCCGGCGATGGAATCTTTGCCTATAAAATCAGCCTCACGCAGAATGTCGAGGGTGGCTTCCTTTCCCGCGTGCGACTTCATGCTGACTTTCACGCTGCCGCTTTGAACCACAAACAATGAATCAGCCGTATCGCCCTGGACGTAGATTGTTTGTCCCTTCGTGAAGGAGATCAATCTTCGGCCAGCGCCAATAGTTGTTAGAAAGGTTTTCGGGTTGAACGCATGTCTTCGCTTGACCATCTGTCCGCCGCGCCCCTTACCACGCACGGTCTAGATTGGATCACAAGAACCGATGTGACAACGTTCAATTTTGCTCAGAATTCCCCCCCTTTGCACGTGACTTGTGTAACGAAAGTACGTCCCTACCTTGCTGGTTTAGGCCTCGAGTAACTCTATAATTCCGCTGTGACTAGGCCATCCAAGGTCGGCGAGGTTCTCCTCATTAGTTTTGGTCTGGTTTTTGCACTCGCCGGGCTCTTTTTCGCCAGCTCTCTCCTGTTCGGTGCACCCAGCCAGGTCCAGGGGAATAGCTGGGTGGGAGTGTTGGTTTCGACCGTCTTCATTTTCGTGGGTGGTGGGATCGTTTTCGCCACCATTTACGGGACACGGAAACTAAGCGAGCAAGCGGCAGCGGAGCAGGCCAATCCTGAGTCTCCGTGGCTTTGGCGGAAGGACTGGGCGGCTCGGCGGGCAGAAAGCAGACACGGCGACAGCGCCATTGGCCTTTGGATGGCGGCGATCTTTGTGAATGGGGTGGTGTTCACTGTCGCGGCCGCAATCGTGCTTAACCTCTGGCGCACCTCCAATCCAGCAGTCTTTTTTCCGCTTGTGTTTTGCATTCTTGGTGTCATTCTGGCAGTCGCGGCGATAAGGGCCAGCATCCGCCGGAAACGTTTTGGCCGAACCTATTTTGAGTTCGCCTCGCTCCCCTTTTCTCCCGGAGGCTCGCTGAAGGGTGCGATTCACCTGCACTTCAACACCGATGCCAGACACGGCGTTGACCTCAGTCTGAGCTGCATCCGCCAAGTCACGATCGGCAATGGTAAAGATCGGTCCGTCCAGGAGACCGTTCTTTGGCAAGCGGACAAGAATGTGCCGCAGGCATTCCTTACTCCCAGCCCCATGGGGGACGCCACGATCCCGGTGGACTTCAACATTCCGAGCGACGCCTATGAGTCGTATCTCGAGCAGGCGGACGACAAGGTCCTCTGGGTCTTGCATGCACAGGCCGACGTTCCTGGCGTGAATTACTTGGACGATTTCGAGGTGCCGGTTTTCCGGCTGACGGTATCGCCGTCCACAAGCTCAGCGTCGATGGCTTCCTTCTCGCCGCCGCAAGGCGAAATGGCACCACCAGCTTTCGAGTCCGATGTCTCCGACGTTGCCGCTCCGCCGAATCCAAAAGTTGTCATTTCCGTCGGGACGAACGGCGACACCGAATTCCGCTTTCCCGCCTTTCGCAATCCGGGCCAGGTTCTGGTTTTGCTCGCTGTCACCACTGTCTGGACGGCAATCGTTTATTTCCTCATACAGGACCAACACGCTCCGCGGTTGTTCGGCCCGGTGTTTGGGTTGTTTGACGTCTTTCTGATTTACGGGCTGATCAAAGCGGCGACGGGCTCAAGTCGCATTGAAGTCGGAAACAGCAGGATCAGATTCCGCAGGGCCATACTCGGAATCGGAAATGCCAGTGAAGTTCCTTTCTCCGACATTGCCCAGATTTTGACGGTGACGATCGCGCAACAAGGAAACACACGCCCTTCTTACTATCTTTACTTGTACACCAAGGATGGGAGGAAGCTGACGCTCGCCGACGCGATCGATAACCGTCAGGAAGCGCGCTGGGTCGCAGCTCAACTGGAGAAACTGGCCGGCCTGAAGCTCGACACTCACGTCGCTGTGCAATCTGGTCTCGGCGCGCCCGGTGCGCCGCCGCAGCGCGGACGGGTACCATCAAGACCGTCTTCAGCTTTTCGCCGCAATAGTCCAGTCGGAACCGCGATAGGGCTTGTATTCTTTCTCGCTTGGATGAGCTTTGTCGGCTATCACATCTTTTCTCAGGGACACCGCCAACCCAGGCGCGTTTCCAAGGTCGGTGCATCGGCCAAACACCCCCTGCGCCAAGTGGCCTATTCGCAGCTCAGCGACATGGACGTGCAGCGTCTGCAATCTCTCCCCGAACAGGCACAGGCAGAAGAATTGCTGGAAAGGGCGATTCAGCACGATCCCCGCGCCCTGGATTTGTTCGAACAGAATATCGCCACCTATCGCAACCTCACACGTACGACGCAGATGAATGAATTAGAGGACCGGTCCCGTTACTCCACCGACCTGCGCGTCCGCTACGCCAACGCCGATCTCAACCTCGCACTCGACGGACTTTCCAAAACCCACAGCTCAGCCGACCAGCTCATCACTCTGGCACAAGCCGATCCCGCACACCGTCCTTACAGCGTTTACCACATGGGAATGCTGGCCGGCCGCGGCGTGGACTACGATCGTCTTTACCCCATCCTGTTGAACTATGCCAAGAATGACTCCAACCCAGAGGTCCGCCAGTGGGCTATTGAAGGCATGCGCTATCTCGGCAGCGACGAAGCGCTCGAGCAGCTCTTCGATTCCTTTATCCACGACTCGTCGGACGCGGTTCGCGATCGCGCGGGCTGCAACGTCTCCGACTGCGGCAACTTCATGCGCAAACAGCGTATGCGAATGGCGCCCAGACTGATCGAGTTGGCCGCCGATCCCCAAACCACTCCCAAAATGCGGAACTGGGCCTTCCTCGCTTTGCGTGAGATCACCGACGAAACACTGCCCGCTGATGTTTCGGTCTGGCAAAACTGGTATGCGCACCACGGTGCGGAAAAGATGGCGGAGTTCGAACAATTAGATTGGTGGAAGGTCCGCGGCGATCGGTAGCAGCCATCCCTGATAACTTGACGGAATATCCCAGTGACAAGCGAACCAGGAATTATTCGACAACGCGATCCAACCGCGTGTCACGCGCTTGATAGACCTCACCCATGCCACCCGAACCGAGAGGCATAGTGATCTCGTACGGGCCTAGGCGAGTTCCGGGCATCAATGGCATGATCGTCGCAAGATTGTGCCGCCTGGAA
>DATEQW010000170.1:0-18711 GCA_035272245.1 Candidatus Sulfotelmatobacter sp.
ACCATCTCGGGATATTGCAGCAGAGGGTTCAACCCGTTGCCGTCGGCGGGAATGGTTCCTTGCACGATGGCGAAAGGATGCGCGGCGAAATCGAGCAGCAAAAGAAAAAATATCTGCACGCCGGAAAGAACTACCGAGGCGTAGGCGAAAAGGCGCGGGTCGGTCTTGTAGCGCAGACGCAGAACGAATCCGTAGGCGGCAAGCAACAGCGACCAGAACAGCAGCGAACCTTCCTGGCCGGACCAGAGCACTGCAAACTTATAAGGACCGGGCAGATCTCGATTGCTATGGTGGAGTATGTAGGCAATCGAAAAATCATCGCGGAAGGCGCAGATCACCAGGACCACAGACGCGAGCAGAACGGCGGCGAACGTGACAATGCCGGCGCGACGCGCGGTCTCGCCGATACGCTCCGAACCCTGGCGCAGAGTAGTCAGCAGTGGACTATCTGCCGCAGACGCGGAGAAGCCAGCGCGACCGGCGCTTGCGCCCACCGGTTGCAAGGAAGTCCGGTTCTGGAAGGCTAACGCGATGATCCCGGCGACGAACGAGTAAACGCTCAACGCCAAAGCGAGAAGAAGTGCAAAACTGCCTATTTCCGCCATGTGCGGGAACCCCGGCCTATTTTTTCAGAAACACCCCGGCGAGGCAACCGTCAAGGGCTATTCACTAGATGCAATCCGTCCGCGGCAAGGCATCCGGAAAATGGCACAAACCACCCCATGATCGGATCGACGGTAGGTGCTAATTCCGATCTGCCATCTGCAGCCACAGAACTGCGATCGGGACCTAACCACGATTCAGTCGCCCCTGTGCAGATAGGTTCCAGGAGCAACTAAGCGCTCTGCTGGTGGTAGCGCTGCATCACTTCGCGTTCCGCGGCGAGCCAGTCGTCAGCCTCGCTGCCCGAGCCGGCTCCGCGTTGCTGGTAGAGTTCGTAGGCGCGGCGGCGGATCTCGTCCTCGAGGTTGATCGGGACCACATTCTTGCGCGGTTCGGTCTTCCGGAGTTCGAACTTCTTTGGTTCCGTCGCGACTCTGGACTGTGGAGTAACTTTGGACTCCGGCGCGGTTCCTGCGGGCGCCACTTCCGGTGCTGCGACCACATTTACTTCGGGAACGCTGGCGGGATTGCTGACGCCAGTTTGCTCTTTACTCGTACGATTGGACTTGCCGCCTGAGGTAGATCTTGGTCTCGCCATATTCGGATACTCCTTACAGATACCTAGATTTAGGAATGAATTGAATTGTTGAGCGAACCACATACACCTTGCCCGCCAATTTCTAGTATGAGAGGACAGTGTTTGTATTGTTTGAAGCCAGTATAGACCTTCTGAGGCTGTGGAAAGTGATTTCGCGGGAAGAAATTGCAATTGGCCGCTTTGCTATAATCGAAGCTCTCCGGATGGCGCTATCGTCTAGGGGTTAGGACGGAAGATTCTCAATCTTCAAACCCGGGTTCGATTCCCGGTAGCGCTACCAGCTTCCTGCTGACTCCTGCTATTTCTGTAATTACTACTCGCAACTTCTACGCGGGATGATGGTCGGGAAGCGCTCCGAGCCAACCCGAGGTCGTCTTATCAATTAAGACACTACCGTTGTTTGTGCTCTCCGGAGTTAAGAGTGGGGAACCAAGGAGCCCCACTTCTTGCCAGGGAAGCGAGAAATGGGGCGCCCCAGATCAATGAAAGACAAAATCAAGGCAACAGAGTGTCCGCCCGATGCCGTTAGAACGCCGCCATGCCCTCCAGGCCGGCGTCCTCGGAGAGGCCGCCTGCATCGCCAAGGTTGGTAAGCGTTCCATCCTGATTGATGCCAAAAATGCCGACGGTGCCGGTACCTGAATCGAGCGTGTACAGATATTTGCCGTCTGAACTAATGACGATCTCCAGGTTGATACTTCCGGTTGGGTTCGTTCCCACCAAGGTTCCGGAGACCGGCGTCAGCGCCCCGCCTGCGCCGAGAGCGAAGCCAGAGATGGTGGAAGATGCAGAGTTAGAGGTGTAAGCGAACTGGCCATTGGGAGTGACCGCCAGCCAGCACGTCGCCGCGCCCAGAGTGGGAACGCTGCTGCTGACAGGAGTGAGCGTTCCATTGCTGACGACCGTATAGGAAGAGATCGCGGATGCATTCGTACCGCCGGTAGGTCCGGTCTCGACCAGCAGAGCCGTTCCGTTAGGCGCGAACGACACCGCAAATGCGCCTGGACCGGCACTCGGATTCACCACGATGGGACCCAACGTGCCATTGCTTTGAATGTGGAAGGCGTCGATGTTGTTGGTTAGCTTTTCCGTGACCAAGAGGAACTGGCCGTCGGGACTAAAGGATAGCGAGCCGGGTTCGGAAGTTCCGGTGCTCAGATAAGTGGTTGAACCTGCGATTTGCTTCAGGTGTCCATCCGTCGTGAGGCGGAAGCCCACAAGGTCGCTCGCGCCGCCAGCATTGACCACGTAGAGCAGGTTTCCTTGCTGGGCAACTGCAACGGGCTCGCTGCCGCCGCAGGGGACAGTCCCAAGCAGCGTAAGCTTCGCGCCCTTGACTTGAAATACGGAAATATTCCCGCTGCCCGCATTGACCGCGAATAACAGCGTGTGTTTTTCGTTCAGCGTTAAAGCACCTTGCGATCCCAACGGGTCGGTAACTCCGCCGCTGCCCCGGCCTCCCGTTGGAAATGTTTGTCCTTCCTGTAACGAACCATCCGAATTGCGCTTGTATGCGACGATCTGATTGTTGTCGGCTGCATTCGTCATGACGAAGACAGCACCGGAAACACCGCTGGTTTGGGCTTTACTAGGGGCTGGCAATACCGCGCTTATCGCCAAAGCTGTGGTCAACAGGACATGGGACGTTTTCAACATCGGAATGCTCCTTAAGGGTTCGGTAAATTACGCTGGCCCTGGATTTTGCAACCAGAGATCGGGGCAGGGCAGTCCCTGGATCGCGAGCCGCGCTCTGGTAAGAGCATCGAGAAAGAGGGAAGTTACAGAGGTCTCGCTAGATAGTTAAATATGGTTGTGGATTCTTGATCGGAAATGAAACATAAGTAGCCCGGGATTCTCAATCTTCAAAATCCTGTTCGAAGATTCCCGGTAGAGCTACCAAATGTCCCAGCTGCCCTTGCGCCTGATGAGTCACTCAAACCGGCCGGAGCGCTCCCTCAGGCGCCTGCCTCGGGAGGATTGGGCAGGGGCTGGATGATGTGAAGGCCGCACTCGGTCTTGGCTGACCCAGACCAGCGACCGGCCCTGGAGTCTTCTCCGGCACGCACGGCACGGGTGCAATGAGTGCAACCGATGCTGGGGTATTCGCGGTCATGCAGTGGGTTGTATGGAGTGTCATGCTGGTAGATGTATTGCCACACCTGCTTGGAACTCCAGTCGGCGAGGGGGTTAATTTTCACCAAACCAAAATTTTCATCCCATTCGATCTTGCCGGCGCTTGCGCGAGCAGTGGTTTGATCCCGGCGGATGCTGGTGATCCACGCCTGCAGTTCGCCCAGCTTGCGCCGCAGCGGCTCGACCTTCCTCAGATTGCAGCATTGATCAGGATTCTGTTGCCAGAGCGCTGGACCGTGAACGCGTTCCTGCTCCTCCGGGGAGAGAAGTGGATACACCCGTTCAATGGTGATGCCGTATTTTTGCTCCACCTGGTCCATCAAGTTGTAGGTCTCGGGAAAAAGAAATTCGGTATCCAGAGTAAAGAGGCGAAAATTCTGGCGAGTACGGGAGGCGATGTCGATGAGAACCATACCCTCCGCACCGAAGGCCGAGGAGATTGCCACGCTGCTGCCGAAGCTTTCGAAGGCCCAGCGGAGAACGCGTTCTGGTGTCCAGGTTTCAGCGGCATTCTGTAAATGGGCGATTTCTTCCTTCTTCATGACAGCGGTTCCTCTTGAGCCGAGTCCACCAGCGAAGGGAAACTCTGCGCAAGCATGGTTCCGAGCGCGGTCTCCATTACGGGGAAGTTGGCTTCGATCTGATCCGCGGGACGGTCGGCGAATTTCACAACTTCGCCAACGACCAGCAGGGTTGGGGCAGCGAGTTTCGGCGCCCGATGGAGATGCGAAATTGTGGTTCGGTGCACTTGCTGCTGCGGAGTGGTGGCCCGTGAAATGATGGCGCAGGGAGTTTCGGCGGCGAATCCAGAGCTCGTGAGCCGGCTGGAAATTTCTGCATAGTCGTGGCCGGGCATGTAGATCACAAGCGTCGACTCTGATCCAGCGAAGCTGCTCCAATTTTCATCGGAGTGTTCAGAAGCCCGATGACCGGCCGTCAGGACGAGGGTAGACGATGTTTGTCGATGAGTAAGCGGAATGCCGGCTGCGGCTGCAGCGCCCAGGGCCGAAGTAACGCCGGGAACTATTTCGTATTGGATGTTCGATCGCCGAAGCGCTTCGACCTCTTCTCCAGCGCGGCCGAAGATCAGCGGGTCACCACTCTTCAGGCGCACCACCTGGCGTCCGGACGCAGCCAGCATCACCAGCAGAAAATTAATTTCCTCCTGCCGCATAGTCTTGGTTCCGCAGCGCTTGCCAACGTTCCGGATTTCGGCGGCGTGGGGAATCAACTTCAATATTTCGGGCGAGACGAGGTCGTCGTGAAGTACCACGTCCGCAGTTCGCAATAGCCGCAGAGCTTTTAGGGTGAGCAATTCGGGATCACCCGGACCCGCGCCCACCAAATACACTTTGCCATTCATACGGTTACTCTCCTGTCGTCCTCCGCGAACGCATTTTTCTGGGACTCGTCTGCGAGTGCTGCTTCGAAAGCTTCCCGGCTCGCCAGCGACTGCAGCAACTCACGTTTGCGCTGTGGATCAAGATTGCTGGCCAGTACAAGTCGTCGTGTCGCTCCCAATTCCGAGACCCACTGCGCGTATGCGGGGCCAAACTGCCGCTCGAGCTGCTGCCGAATTTTTTGCGCCAGAGACGGGCTGTGTCCGCTGGTGGAGACGGCGATTTGGAGATCGCCGCGGCGCACGACCGCGGGGTAATAGAAGTCGCAATATTCCGGAACATCCACAACGTTGCACAGAACTCGGCGACGCTGCGCCTCGCGATAGATGGATTCGTTAAGTCCACGCGACGCGGTAGCTACGATGGCCAGAAACGCATCATCGAGATCGTTCGGAGCAAAAGCGCGGAGTTCGAGCGTGATCCTGCCTGCTCTTGCCCAGTCATGGACCGCGGCCGTGGCTTCGAGAGCGACGACCTGGATGCGAGCGCCGGTCTCGATAAGGCCGCCAATCTTGGGCTCGCCGACCTTGCCAGCGCCGACCACGAGGCAGCGCTTACCTTCGAGTTTCAGGAACATGGGGAACAGGTTGCTCATGGTGTCAGCCTTCCACCCCGCTGGGCACTCGTCCTTCGGGCAGATCGCGCGGGACCGGAGCGATGGTTTGTCCGGCAAGGTAGTCGCGCAATTCCGCATCGCTGTGGCGAGAAAAAAACTGCCGCAGATTTTCACCCGGGTTGCTATCGACGAGGTACCGACGCAGAAGACGCTCGATGGCTTCCGGAACTTCGGTGGCGAGGCAGCGATATCCGACTGGCCGGGCAATCGACTGATGGAGACCGACGGCGCCGCCCAGGCAAAAGTAGTAGGCGTCCGCCATTTGTCCGTCGACCTTTAATTTCTTGCCTTCGATTCCGATGTCGGCGATCCAGTGTTGCCCGCAACTGTTAGGGCAACCGGTGACGTGCAGCTTGAGGTGCTGATCGAAGCCCGGCAGGCGTTCTTCCAATTCTTCAACCAGCCAGCGGGAGAAGGCTTTTGTTTCAGTGATGGCGAGCTTGCAAAACTCACTACCGCTGCACGCGATGGCTCCGCGGAAGAATGACGAGCCACTCACCGGCAATCCGATTTCACCCAGTTCCTTCGCTAGCTCGTCAGCCTGCAGGCGAGGGACGTTGACGATCAGTAGATTCTGCATGTTGGTGGTGCGTAGTTCGCCGCCGGCGAAGCGCTCGGCAAGATCGGCGGCGGCTTCCATTTGCTCGGGAGTAATTCGGCCGCGAAGAACCGCGGAGCCTACGTAGCAGTAGCCGGCCTGCTTCTGCGGGTGGATGCCGACGTGATCGCGGTAAACATCGGAGGGCGCGCGCTCGGGTTCGGCGGGATCGAGTTGAAATCCGATGCGGTGCTCAAGATCTTTCTGGAAGTCGTCCGGAGTCCAGCCATGGCGCAGGAAGAGAAACTTCAGTCGCGCGCGCTCGCGGTGCTCGCGAAGCTGAGTGGAATCGCGGAACAATTCAGCAACTCCCTTGATCACCGGCAAGACCTGATTCCAGCGAACGAATGCGTTCAAAGGCACGCCGAGGTAGGGCTCTGTAGAAAGCCCGCCGCCCACGCGCAAGGCGAACCCGATCTCAGGCTTTCCGCCGACAGTGCGCTGGAGGGCGGTGAGGCCGATATCGTTGATCTCCGGGTAGGGGCACCAGACGCGGCATCCGGTGATCGAGATCTTGAACTTGCGGGGCAGGTTGTAGAACTCCGCGTTGCCGGCCAGCATGCGATCAGCCTCGAGCGCCAGCGAGGACGCATCGCAGATTTCGTCCGCGTCCACACCAGCGACTGGGCAACCTGTGATGTTGCGAGTCACATCGCCGCAGGCGCCAATCGTATTCAAGCCGACGCGCCACAATTCTTCGAGCACTTCGGGGAGGGCCTCGATCGTGATCCAGTGCAGCTGGATATTTTGGCGCACGGTCAGATCGGCGGTGCCACGGGCATAGCGGCGGGTGAGATTGGCGATGGTGCGGAGTTGATCGGAGCGCAGAAGGCCGTTGGAAATTCGAATGCGGAGCATGAAGAACGGCAGGGCACGCCCTACGCCGCCTTGGCCACCCACGACGCCGGCGCCGTCGCCTTGCGTGTAAACTCCCCACCAGCGGAAGTAGGTTCCGATCCATTCGGCAGGAATCGAGTCGAAGCCTTCGCGCGCGAAGCGGCGAATTTCGGCGAGACCTTCCCACGGATTCATGGCGCGCTTGAGGCGTTCGGACTTCTGTGCTTTGGTTTCCGTTGCTGTATTGGTCATATTTGCCGTCAAAAAAAAAACCCACCGCCAGATGCTCTCTGGCGGTGGGTATAAGTGCCGATGTTATGAAGGTCTTAAGTCAGCAATTTACCCGCACCAGAGCACACGCATGCACAACAACAACATGCACACATGCACTCCTGGCGAAAATTGCTGAAACTTGACATGCTCAAAAGATACTAGCGTGGAGCAAGGGAACGCGTCAAATTACCTTCAAAATAGAACGATGCAAAATTTCGATTTGAGGCATCACATTTTCGCATCAATCCTGCGAGCAGGGAGTTGCCGCCGCCGGCGCTAACCATCGCATTTGGAAACTGACACGTTGCCCACCACGCGCTCGATTGACAATTTCGGCTCCATCGCCCTACCTTTCCGTGGGGCGCTACGGAGGGGTTGTTACATGCGCAAACTTATTCTTGGGCATTCATGCTTATCCTTCTGTGCCGTCCTGGTCGTACTCTTTGTATGCGAAGGCATGAGAGCACAGAACGCGTCTTCCTCACTTGGTCTCTTTCAGAATCACTCTGACGTTGGCATCACGCTGCACGCTGGGTCTATGCAGTACGACTCCGCGCAGCACGCCTACACCGTCACGGGCAGCGGCGAGAACATGTGGTTCACGTCCGACGCATTTCAGTTTGCCTGGAAGCAAGTTTCTGGCGATATTGGATTGACGGCGGACGTTGCCTTTCCGGAAAAGGGTGGGAATGAGCATCGTAAGGCGGTGCTGATGATCCGCCAGACCCTTGATGCGGATTCGCCTTACGCTGATGTGGCGTTGCACGGCGACGGGCTTACCTCGCTGCAGTATCGCGACGCAAAAGGCACAACCACACACGAGATTCAGTCAAACCTCTCTGCCCCGGTCCGCTTGCGAATTGAGAAGCGTGGCGACTTCATCTACGTATTTCTAGCCGCGGGCGCGGGTGAACCGTTGCGGCCCTCGGGCGCTTCGATCAAGCTGCCGTTGCAGGGGTCGTTTTATGTTGGCATCGGCGTTTGCTCTCATGACAAGGCCGTTGTCGAGAAAGCGATCTTCACGAATGTGGACCTCGCGGCGCCCGCAGCGACCACCGCGCCGCCCGTGCTTTACAGCGCGCTGGAGACGGTAGCGATTGAATCCGCCGATCGCCGCGTGGTCTACACAGATGCCAGCCATTTTGAGGCGCCTAATTGGACGCATGATGGAGCTAGCTTTCTTTTCAACCGCGAGGGCCGGATTCAGCGTGTGCCCGTTGATGGTGGAGAGCCCACGACCATCGATACCGGCACGGCCATCCATTGCAACAACGATCACGGGATTTCTCCGGATTCGCAATGGTTGGCGATCAGCGATTCTTCGCAGCCTGACCACAAATCGAGTGTGTACATCCTGCCGTTTTCCGGGGGCACGCCTCGCCTTGTCACGAAGGATTCTCCGTCGTACTGGCACGGCTGGTCGCCGGATGGCAAGACGCTCGCCTTCGTCGGACAGAGGAACGGCGACTTCGACATCTACACCATTCCCTTCAGCGGCGGCGATGAAACTCGATTGACCACGGCGAAGGGGCTGGACGACGGGCCCGAGTACTCGCCCGACGGCAAGTACATCTACTTCAACTCAGAGCGCACCGGTCACATGCAGATCTGGCGCATGCACGCGGATGGAAGCGCACAGGAAGAGATCACATTCGACGAGTACAACAATTGGTTTCCCCATATTTCTCCGGACAGCAGGTGGATGGTCTTCCTCTCATACGGGAGCGATGTGGTGGGTCATCCGCCTAATAAAGATGTGCAACTGCGAATCATGAATGTCAGCGGAGGAAAGATCGACGGCCCGATCACGATCCTGGCCAAGCTGTTCGGCGGACAGGGCACGATGAATGTTCCGTCGTGGTCGCCCGATAGTTCGAAAGTTGCATTCGTGAGCTACGAACTGCTGACCGTCGAAGACGTTGCAATCAAGTGAGCGCCGCTGGTCGAGTGCAAGGCTCGGCGTTCAGTTAATCTTCAAAGAACAAAATAGGAGCTAGAAATCTTTATGCGCGTTGGAGTGTTTACGCCTCTGCTCTCGCAACTTCCGCTGGCCGCGGTTCTAAAGAAACTGAAGACGCTGCAGATCGACACCGTCGAGCTTGGTACGGGCAACTATCCCGGCGATGCGCATTGCAAGTTGTCGATGCTCGAAGACGCGACTGCTCTTGCCGAGTTCCAGAAAGTTTTGGCAGATCACGGTGCGAGCATCAGTGCCTTGAGTTGTCACGGCAACGCGTTGCATCCCGATCGCGCCCGAGCACAGCACGACCGCGAGGTAAGCCGCAAGACGATTCTGCTCGCAGAGAAACTCGGCGTCTCTGTGGTGATCGACTTCTCAGGATGTCCCGGCGATTCGGCGCAGGCCACTGCTCCGAACTGGGTGACGTGTCCCTGGCCTCCGGAATATTTGAAAGTGCTCGACTGGCAGTGGAGCGAGGTCGTCGCGCCTTATTGGATTGCGCACGCGAAGTTCGCCGCTGACCAGGGCGTGAAAATCGCGATCGAAATGCATCCGGGATTTGTGGTCTACAGTCCGGAGACGATGCTGCGGTTGCGCTCGATCGCGGGGCCGAGCGTGGGTTGCAACTTCGATCCCAGCCATCTCTTTTGGCAGAGCATCGATCCAATCGCGGCGGTCCGGGTGCTCAAGGATGCTATCTTCCACGTTCACGCCAAGGATACGCAAATCTACACTGCAAACTTGCCGCGCACTGGTGTGCTCGATACCAAGCCGTATACCAATGAGCGCGAACGTGGCTGGATCTTTCGAACATGCGGTTACGGTCACGGTGCAGAGTGGTGGAGCGAATTTATCTCAACCCTGCGGATGTTTGGTTACGATCGTGTGCTCTCGATCGAGCACGAGGACAGCTTGCTCTCGCCGGAAGAAGGCTTGACGAAGGCGGCGCATTTTCTCAACAGCATTGTGATTCGCGAGCAGCCGGGCGCGGCCTGGTGGGTGTGACGCAGAGCGAATGGGAATGAGAACAATCAAAACGGCGATCATCGGCACTGGCTTTATGGGGCGGGTGCACCTGGAAGCAGTGCGACGGGTCGAGTTCGTGGAAGTGGCTGCAATCGCGGGAAGAAACTTCGATGCGGCGCGGCGTTTGGGTTCTGGATTCTCCATCCCAACCATTGCAAGCGACTATCGCGAGGTCGTGCGAGACCGGGCGATCGATGCGGTCCACATCTGCACGCCGAACGCACAACATTTTTCGATGGCGAAAGAAGCACTCGAGGCAGGGAAGCATGTGATCTGCGAAAAGCCGCTGGCGACGAGCGTAGAGGAAGGGGAAGAACTCGTCTCGCTCGCGAAGCGCCAAGGATTGCGAAACTGCGTCTGTCACAATCTGCGTTATTACCCGATAGTGCAGCAGATGCGACGCATGCGCGAGGACGGAGACCTGGGCGAAATTTTCGCCGTGCAAGGGACCTATTTCCAGGATTGGCTGCTCTACGACACCGACTGGAACTGGCGTGTCGATGGCAAGGCTGGCGGCCCTTCGCGCTGCATGGCGGATATTGGCTCACACTGGTTCGATATGGCTGAGCATGTCACGGGATTGCGCGTGACTTCTCTTTGCGCCGACCTTCAGACATTTCATCGAACACGGAAGAAGCCGAAACATTCCGTAGAAACGTTTTCCAATAAACTGCTCGGCCCGAAAGACTATGAGGAGACAGCCGTCGACACGGAAGACTTCGGCTCCGTGATTTTTCGCATGGGCGAGCGTGCGCAAGGCAGCGTTACCGCGAGTCAGGTTTCGGCGGGAAGAAAAAATCGACTCAGCATTGAGATCTGCGGCGCACGGTCTTCCGTGGCGTGGAATCAGGAGCGGCCGGACGAACTATGGATCGGCCATCGCGATGTGGGCAATGAGATTGTTGTGAAGGATCCATCTCTGCTCAAGCCTGCGGCTCGCAGCTATGCCGATCTTCCCGGCGGACACAGTGAAGGTTATGACGACACGTTCAAGCAGGTCTTTCGGCGCTTTTATGCTTCGATCAGCGATCCGCGCGGTGCGATCGAGTATCCGCAATTCATCGATGGACTGCGGCAGTTGACCATCCTCAACGCTGAACTCCAGAGCCATCGATCGCGAGGTTGGATTGATATCCCGACAGCCGAAACCGGCAAGTGAAAGGAACGCGTGTTAATTCTCGCCGCAATTATTGCCATCTTTATCTACGGGATGATCGCCGCCATGTTGGGCACCATCCTGCCCGAGCTTTCGGACCGGTTCCACCTCTCGCCCAGTCAGAACGGAACTATCGCTTTCGCACAAGCGGTCGGCCTCATTCTTGCCTCGCTTGCCGCCGGACCAGTTCTCGATAACGAAGGGAAAAAACTGGGCATCGTTCTCGGACTTGCCTTGATTGCAATCGCGCTGTTCGTCTTGCCACGCGCGCCCGGATTTCGCAGCATCGTGCTGCTGCTGTTCTTGCTTGGAGTGGGCGGCGGGATCATGGTAACGGGCGCAAATGCTCTGGCCAGCGATGTGGGCGAGGCCCACCGCGCTACAGCGCTGAACCTGGCCAATCTTTTCTTTGGACTCGGCGCGCTGGCTACCCCGTTGATCGCGGCGAATCTTTTTGGGCGGAACTCGGTGCGCCTGTGTTACACCATCGCGTCACTCACGGTCGTGACGCTGGTGATCGAGATCGTCACCAGAATGCCCGGACCTACGGGAGTCGGACGATTCGTGCTCGCGGAAGCCGCACCGGTGCTGGGACGTCCGCTATTGTTCCTACTTGGATTCTTTGTTTTTCTTTACATCACCTGCGAAGTCGGGATGTGGAACTGGTTGCCGCGTCACCTGATCGCACAGGGTATTCCTGAGTCGCGGGCACTGAACATACTTTCC
Source organism: Candidatus Sulfotelmatobacter sp. (assembly GCA_035272245.1). Classification (GTDB taxonomy): domain Bacteria; phylum Acidobacteriota; class Terriglobia; order Terriglobales; family Acidobacteriaceae; genus Sulfotelmatobacter. Next base: position 11,927 of record DATEQW010000170.1, read on the forward strand.
CTGGGATTTGCACTCGGCATGCTAATCGGCCGCGCGGCCATTCTGCCTATTCTCACCCGCGCCCCCGCGGTCACGGTGACGCTGGTGGGATCCGTTGCCATGGCGGTTACAACTTTTCTAATGCTGCGGGCCAAGGGAACGGTTGCCGCATCGGTGCTGGTATTTCTTGCGGGGATTTCGATGGCGCCAGTCTTTCCGACCACACTGGCGATAGTCGGCGACGCCTTCCCGCGCATGACCGCGACCGCGATTGGCTTCGTGATTACGTGCGGATGGACTGGCCTCGCCGTGAGTTCGCGCATCATCGGCGCCATCGCCGGTGGCGATCCGCGGCGTCTGAGAACAGCACTGCTGGTGATTCCCGCGTCTGCCGTAATTATGGTCGGCCTGGATTTGGCCATCCGCAGTGCATTGCGCTAGGCGCGTGTTACGGCGTTATGGCTCGCATGTAGTCGGCATCGATCTTCAGCGCTTCCATCTGGGGCATATCAAACTCTTCCTGCTCCACAAACGCGTGCTTGATATTGGCCTTCTTCGCCGCTTCAAAGATGGGGCGGTAATCGATGTTGCCGTGTCCCATTTCGGTTGAAGGTGGATGGTCGGAAGGCGTGGACGTAGGAGTCATCTTGAAATCCTTCACATGCAGCATGGAAAAGCGTGTGGGATTGCGAGACAGAAGTTCCGCAGGCTTCTGTCCAGCCACCACAGCCCAGCCGCAATCTAGCTCGAAGGTCACCTTTGCCGGATCAGTCTGTCGCAATAGTTCGTCGTAGAAGACGACGCCGTTTTCTGAGCGGAACTCCGGTGTGTGGTTGTGGTAGGCGAACCGCATTCCGGCGGCATTTACTTTTTCGCCGATGTGATTGAACTGGTCCGCATTCCAGCGCCAGTCGTCGAGCGTCATCGATTCTCTGGCCGCGCGAGATCCGGGATCTTTCACGTGCGAAGGAGCCTTCAACATGGGTGAGGCGCAGACGATGTAGCTGAGTCCCAAGTCCTTGCCGAACTGAATGGTTTCATCCACCTTGGGCAGCAGTTGGGAAAGAGGATAGTGGGCGCTTACGCAGTGCAGGCCAGCGCGATCCATTGATTGCTTCACTTCCGCCGGAGTGTGACCGAAGAAACCCGCAGCCTCGACTTCGCGATAGCCCAGCGCGGCGAGTTGATGGAGCGTTCCGTCATAGTCTTTGGGAAGTACATCGCGAACGGAGTAAAGCTGCAGGCCGAGCGGCAGGCCGAGAGCATTGGCCAGAAGCCGGGGCGCGCCGTTCCATAGGGCTGCACACGCGGCAGAGGCAGTCGCGGTCTTCAGAAAACTTCTTCTCGAAATTCGAACCATTGTAAGACCTCAATTCTGAATCGTCTCGTATAAAACGGCGCGACGTCGTGGGTTATCCACGAATCGTCTTGGCGTGCTCGTCCCAGGTTGCAATGGTGTTCTTGAAATAGGCGTAGTTGGCGAGGTGACATCCGATGGCCGCATGGTTGCCGAATACCTCGTTCTCCACCGTAGGCTTGCGAGTTCGAACTGCATCGAAAAAGTTTGCCTGGTGCGCGGACACATCGCTGTAGCCTTGTGGCGCGGTGAAAGTTTCCGCCTCAACTGGTTGATAGTCGAGTGGACCGGGCTCCGGATGTTCGGTGTTCCAGTGCGCCAAATATTCTTTGCGAAGCCGCGCCGGCCAGCCTTTCGTGGAATATTCTTCCGGCTTGGGAGTTATATCTTGGGGGATGAAGGTGAGCGTTTGCCCAATGATTTCCATGGTGCCTTTGGTACCGTGGAATTTGATCGGCTCGCCGCCGGCGTTATTCAGATTGCAGCGGAGCACCACCCGGAATTTCGGGTAGTCGTAAAGAGTCTCAATGAGATCAGGAAAATCGCGCCCGTCCTTCCAGCGAAAGAGCCCGCCGCTTGACTGTGCGCGCTGCGCCGCTTCGTTCGTTCCTGAGATAAAGTGAATTCCGGAGAGCAGGTGGACGAACAGATCGCCGGCCAGTCCCTCGCCGTAGTCCGAGAAACAGCGCCAGCGGAAGAATCGGGCGGCGTCAAACGGGCGCTTCGGCGCACCGACGAGGAACTCATTCCAGTCGATAGTCTGTTCGCTGGCATCGGGTGGAATGGGATAGACCCAGGCACCGCTGGGCGAATTGCGATCCGATGAGCCTTCGATGAAGAACACGTCGCCGAGTGCGCCAGATGCGTAGAGGTCACGCGCTTTCTCGTAGACGATGGAACTTACGCGCTGGCTGCCGACCTGCATGATGCGATTTCCCTTGTGCACTGCCTCGACCATGGCGAAGCCGTCTTCCACGGTGTGCGACATGGGTTTTTCGCAGTAGACGTCTTTGCCGGCGGCGCAAGCGTCCACCACAATGCGGCGATGCTGATGATCGGGGACGGCAACAATCACGGCGTCTACATCCTTGCGGTCGAGGATTTCTTTGTAATTGCGCGTCGCCGGAACTTGCTTCTGCACGGCTTCTTGAGCGGCTTCGTGGCGGCTATTGTAAAGATCGCAGACTGCGACACATTCAATGCCGGGCACGGCGAGCGAGGCTTGCAATAACTCGCATCCGCGGGTGCCGGTTCCTATCGATGCGAATCGAACACGATCGCTTGGCGCCACGGCGCGGCCCGCGCCCCACAGCGCAGCGGGTTCCAGAAGGGTGAACTTTACTGCGGCTCCTGCAGCTACGGAGCCCGTACTAATGCGCATGAAATCGCGACGCGTCAAGGAATGCATGCTGGCCTTTCTCTCTCGTCCCGCAGACTAAGACTATCGAATGGTCAAGTCAACATAGTGGCCGAAGCCGGAGAGGGCGAGTTGGTCGCTGCCAGGAAGATAGAAGCCAAACCGGCCGAGACTTAAATTGCTCCCGGGTACACTCCAGCGGTCGAGGACCACCCAGCCGTCTCCCTGCCGGATCTGGTGGACGATCTCATTCGGTCCCACGCGAATCTGGAAAGTGCGGAAGCTCTTTTTGTCGGTCTTGTGGGGAATTTTAATTTCGTCTCCCTTCTGGCCGTTGCGGATGACCGTGCGGTAGAAATTATTGTCATCCATCTCGAAGAGGATGTAGTTGTTGATGTCGGTGCAGTTGAGCACCCACCGCAGGCGATGCCCTTTGGCGAGCATGGCCGAAAAAACAAATGTGCCCGAGGTGGGGTTGAGGTTGTACATCACGAAGTCGCCGCCCTTGCGAACGAACGAGCCCTTCTCCTGCTTCCAGCCGGCGGGATCGTCCCACTTCGACATGCCGTCGGGGGCAAGAGATAAATCCAGATTCCGGGATTGGCCCGCCGTGATTTCCAAGGTCGAAGTACGCGTGAAATTGTCTGGAGTCTTCGCGGTGAGCGTGTAGGAACCGGCAGCGAGACTCATCGGGCTGCCGCTGCTCACTTTTGTCGGAGGTTCGCCCGCTTTGGCGATGGCGACCTGAGCGTCGGCAGGCGTAAAGGTAATTTTCAACTCGCCCGGAGCGGCTTCCAACGCCAAATCTGCAGCGGTCAGAGAAACCGCCGTGCCAGCGACGAAGTGTCTCTTGATTTGCTTGGGCTTGAACCGGTCTTTGCGGACCTCGATCGTGTGGTCTCCCGGATTCACGGTCGCTATGTTGAGCGTGCCGTCGGGCTGAACCGTTCCGACCGAAGATTGGTCGATCAGAACGGTAGAACCGGGTACTCCACCTTGGATGGTCAGCGAAGCCAGATGCGGGATGGGTTGCAGATTGAAAATCAGTTTGGCTTGCTCGCCCTTGCGAATTCGGATCTTCTGCTCGGGAAGATCCTGAAATCCGGACTTGGAGACGCGGACAGCGTAGTCCTTGAGTTCGAGATTCGGGATGCGAAGTTGGCCGTTCTGAGTAAGTTGCGGCTGAAGCCTTCCGTTGAGAAAAACTTTCGCTTTGTCTTGACCCGCGATCACAACGAGCGTGCCCAAGTCGTCGGAGGCTGTTTTTTCTGCGCTCGTTTCGGAAGGTGGCTCGACAGGTGGCGACATTGGCTCGGGAGAAACCGCAACGGGAGTGGCAGGAGCAGCTGCGGGTTCGGGAGCCGAAGCCACCGGCGCGGCGTGATGTCTTCGCGCAAACAGAAGAATCGCGATCACTAAAATAATTACGGCGGCAGACGCCAGGATTGCCGTGGTGAACCGCCGTGGCGATTTCGTAGGTTGCTTGGAGCGGGAAGCGGATGGTGCCTTGGGCGCGCGCGCAGGAGGGTTGGCGACCGACGCGGCGGCTGGTGCTGGCGCCACTAGGGGCGCTGTCAGCGGGGGTGGGGCCGGGGCTGGCGCAACCTTCGATACATGAGATGACGCCGGGCTACTCGCCGCCTCCAAAGAAGGCTCCGCCGACTTGGCCGGCGGAGTGTGGTAAGTTCTGGTCGCGCTATCGGTGTCGGGCGATCCGGTGGTGACTACCCGGCTCACTTCCAGCATGCCCAGGCGGTGTAGAAGACCATTTGCGATGGAGAGAACTTCTCCATCTTTCGAATATTTCGCGGCCACAGCACGTACACGGTCTGCCAACGCTTGCTTTGAAGCCTCATCCGTGGCTGCCTCGACTTCACTCCCCATGCGGCGCAGTTCTTCCACGTCGCGACGGCGAAGCTGGCGGCGCTGCGTCTGCAGATCCCGCTGCACGGTTTCCTGAATCTGAATCAGCCGAGGCTCGCGCGGATAAACCGATAATCCCTCCTCGATTCGCGACAGAGCAGCGGCGGGATCAGCAGCAGCCTGCAACTTGCGCGCCTGCGACGCACATTCTTCAACGAAGGTTTCCTTCTTGTGATCGAGGATGAGAGTCTTGATGGTCTTGGCCATCGGATGCGCCGGATTCAAGTCGAGGGCCTCTTTGGCGAGTTTCTCGGCTTCGCGCCAATCGGTTTCTACAACGGAATGGGCGAGTTCGACCAGCGCATTGGCCAGAACTGCGCGCGACAAAGAGTTGTTTTCATCGAGCTCGTAGGCTTGGCGCAGTAATTTGACTCCGTCGGCGGACTTCTGCTGTGCGAACAAGGCTTGGCCTTCGGTCATCAGGCGGTGGGCTTCCGCTTTGCGCTTGAGGCCATCCTGGGCAAGCTTCTCGAGCTCCGTCAATTCTGCGTCGTTGGGGAACTCGGCTGCCGCCGATTGCAGCAGATCGATAGCGCGAGCGTAGTCGCTGGAGTGCAAGCAAGTATCGATCTGTTCGACAAGCCGCGTTTTCGATTCGATGCGAGTCTGCTGCTCACGCCGCTTCTGCAGGCGGTCGACCTCGAAGGTTAATCCCGGATACTGGGTGTAGATCGTACGCAGGATTTCCCAGTCATTCAGCGCATCACTGTACGCTGCTTGTTCTTCGTGGAGGTGGGCGCGGGCGACGATGGAGTTGACCAGGTCGCGCTTGTCCTGCACCAGGCGCAACGCGCGCTCGAAATGCGATTCTTCAGGATGCTGGTCGAGCGCTTCTCGCAGAATGTTGACGCGCTTATCCAGATCGGGCTCGGTTTCGACTTGGCGATCGACGGAAGCGATGAAGGCTGAAAGTTCCTGCCGCTGCTGCTCCTCAATGTCGTAACGGAGCGCCTGGAAGATCGCGTTGTTTGGATATTTTGTGAGATACGCCTGGCACGCGGCCATCGCCTTGGCAAAATTGTGCTCCGTGAGCTGCCTGCGAGCTTCGGCATACGCGGTGTTCATCGCGTCATGCTCGGAGCGGACTTCGTTATAGAAGCTCTGGTAACTGGCGCCGCTCTCGCGGTTGATGGAGTCCGGGGCGCGGCGGTCGAGGTCCAACACCACACCCAGCTTCGAAAGCGCATTGCTCACGTCGCCTTTTTGCCAAGCTTCCATCGCGGCACGATGGAGTTGCTCTTTCTCCTGCCGGAGTTTCTTGTATTCCTGCTCCTGACGATCGACCTCGGCCAGCAACTGCAACGCGCGCGCTTCCTGCGGCCGAAGTTGGAGAACGTTCTGCAGCGCTTCGCGAGCATGCCCGTATGCATGATTGTCGATATGCTGCCGGGCCAAGCGATACCAGTTGTCGATCTGGCGGTCGCTGCGGCGGTTTTCAATTCTGCTCTTCAGAGCCAATGCGGTTGCGTTATCCGGTTCGATCTGCAGCGCCTCTTGCAATTTTTGCAGGGCGAGCGGATCTTCTTCTTCTTCGAAGCGCGCACGTGCGGCGTCGAGCAATTGCGCAAGAGTCTTGCGCCGCACAGCGCCATCGAGTCTCCTGCGCAGAGAGCCGATGGCTTCATCCATGTGGCCTTCTGCTTCGAGTTCACCAAGGATTTCTCCGGCGAATTGAAAGTCGCCTTCTTCCAGGGCCTTGGTGGCGCGCTGCAGACGCGGACGAGTACGCTCGGGATCGAAAAACTCAATCGGCTCGTTGCGCAGCGCTTTGTTGAGCGTGTCACCGAAGTCGCGAGCGCTGGCGAATCGGTGCCAGGATTGTTTCGCCATCGCTTTGTGCAGCACGCGGCTCACGGGCTGGCTTACGGTGGAATTCAGTTCTGCGGCCAGAGGCGGAATGTGGCGAAGAATGGCGTCGACCACTTCGTCGGCGCGGGCGCGCTGGAAAGGATTGCGGCCGGTCATGGCTTCATAGCAGACTACGCTGAGCGAAAAAATATCAGACGCGGGCGATAAGGGCTTCAGTTCAATCTGCTCGGGAGACATGTAGAGCAGCGTGCCCTTCTGCGCGCGCGTAGTGTGGGCGTCGGCCATGTGAGCCACGCCGAAATCGATAATCTTTACCGAGTCATCTTCCATCACGAAGATGTTGCTCGGTTTTAGATCGCG
>DATEQW010000171.1:0-14240 GCA_035272245.1 Candidatus Sulfotelmatobacter sp.
ATCACCACCGGCGCGGGCTGTGGAATCTTGTGCCAATGCGCGTCGGGAGCCTTCGCAAAACCGAAGCCGTCGGATCCAATCACGACTCCATTCTGCAGCAGGACGTTGTTGCCGATGCGACAATTCTCCCGCACAACCGCATGGGCGTGCGCGAAGAAATTATCTCCAATCCTCACCCCACGATAGATGACCACGTGCGCCAGCAACACCGCCTCGTCGCCGATTTCCGCATTCTCGTCGACCACCACATAAGGACCCAGATGCGCATTCCGCCCAATCTTCGCGGAGGCGTGTACAAGAGCCGTCGGATGCACTCCCGGCGCGTATCGTAGCGGCCGATGAAACAGTTCCAGCGCGAGCGCGAACGCGAGATAGGGATTCTTGGCCCGCAGCATCGGCGCTGCAATAGTTAAAGGGAAGTCCTCGGCGACGATTACAGCAGAAGCCTTGGTTGATCGTGCCGCTGCCGCGTATTTTGGATTGGAGACGAACGTTAGTTCGCCCGCTCTCGCCTGCTCGATGCCGCTAAGGCCGCTGATCTCGGTGTCAGGAGAGCCATTCTCGAGCCGCGCCTTGAGCGCGGACGCAATCTTTGAAAGTTTCATGGTCAGTGGATTATGCCGCGAGTAAATCGTACACCAGCTACGCGAACGACTCGTCGCTGCGCAAGCGCAGATTCTCACTCTTCAAACAACGTCACCTGTCGCTGATCCTCTACCGCGCCGCGTCTCGGCCGGCGCGTGGCCCCGATTACGGCCAGCACCGTCAGCGACTCCAGTGCAGTGCGTGGAACGAAGATGCGCTGGGTGTTCGAACGCTGATCGGGAGGATTAATCAGAAAACCTTCGGGCGTCGTCTGGGTAAGATCGGCGGGCATGAGGCCTTCGAGGATTTCATTATCCTTGAAGCGCAGCCGTACCCACAGCCCTTCGGATCGTGGACGCGATGTGAAAGTCTTGCGGGTCAGCGATTCCGAATCGCCGAACTCCCGCACGAAATACACGCCCTTGATCTCCCGCAGGTCCATCGCTACCACATTCCCCGCAGTATTCAGCAACTCGAGTTTGCCTTCATGCACAAATTGCTCAGGCGACACGTAGCCCGAGACCGAATCCCGGTCCATCTTCCGGACGATGACTTTCTTGTGAGTTGAGGGCATCGAGTAGCGGGCTTCAGGTCGGCTGCGGGCTTCGGCCAGGAGACTCCTGCTAAGCCTGCTAGCGGAAAGCCCGAAGTCCGCCTCGTGATTCTCGCACTATTTGGCGAGAAATCGCGGGAATCGACGTTGGCAGTAGCCAAATTGTAAACGTTGTGTTATTCCTTTAAGTTGCCTTAGTGCGACTCAAGTCTTCATAAGTGTTTTGTATTGAACGGCTTGTACATGGCCCAGAGTCCAAGTGGAGGGCTTTGGCCTCGACAGGCTGTGGAAATCGTGTGGAAAAAGTGCCGGCGTAGGCGCGATCGCGCTCGGAATTTGCGCCCGGGAGTCGCCTCGCTGGTTTGTGTTAGATCGTTCGAAGACGAATGGCTGATTACATTTACACCATGGAAATCCGGTTGACGCCGGATCAGATGAAGGGCGTCAATCTGGTGCAAGAAGTAGCCCGTACGGCGGGTATCACCCTCTATCTTACCGGTGGCGCAATCCGCGACATTATCAGCGGCTTCACCATCCGCGACCTCGATTTCACCGTCCAGGGCAATCCCCTCAAGCTGCAGAAGGATTTTGAACGTGCGGGCGCGCAAATCGCCGGCCACGAGGAAGATGTCCGCACCCTTTTTCTGGTGTTGCCCGGCAACGTCCGCGCCGAGATCGGCATGGCCCGTACCGAGCACTACGAAAAAGTAGGCAAGCCTCCGGTCATCACCCCCGCCAGCATTCAGGAAGACCTGCGCCGCCGCGATTTCACTGTCAATGCCATGGCCCTCTCGTTGAACGATGGATCGCGTGGCCTCCTGCTCGATCCCTTCAACGGCGTGGCCGATATCGAAGCGAAAGTACTGCGCGTCCTGCACAATTATTCCTTCGTCGAGGATCCCTCGCGTCTGATTCGCGCCACCCGCTTTGCCGCGCGCTTCCACTGGCCGCTCGAGGAGCGTACTCAGCAGCGCTACGACTCCGCCAAAGAAAATAAATACATCGAGCACATTTCCAAAAGTGCAATCGGACACGAAATCGCTCAACTGGCCCACGAAGACGACCCGCTGGCCGTGGTGCGCGCTCTGGAAAAAGAAGAATTCCTGAAGGTGCTGCACCCGCACTGGACGGTCGCCAAGGTCGATACCAACGGCCTTAGCCAGTTGATGAAGACGCGCCAGCAAATTGTGGATCTGGGTTACACCGTCGACCCTTCGGCCGCCGTGATGCATTTCCTGACCGCGCACCTCTCCGAGAAGGATGTCTCCGATCTGCGGCGTCAGATTCCCCGCAAAGATCTAGTTGAAGCGTGGCGCGATATCGAGGATCACGCCAAAGACCTGGCAAAACGCCTGATGGGCAAGGAAGCGGCAACCCCTTCGCGAACCTGGAATCTACTCTCCTCCGCTCGCCCCGAGATGGTTCTGTTTCTCGCCGTCACCGCGAAGCAGCAGGCAGTCGCCCAGAAGATCAAGAATTTCTTCACCAAATGGCGCGACGTCCAAAAGCGAATTCCTCTGCCCGAGATGACGGAGTTACTGATCACTCCGCAGTTGCCGGAATACCCCAAGCTTGCCCGCGACGTATTCATGCTCCTGCTCGATGGCAAGCTCCGTTCGCGGACGGAGACCCTCAAATTTCTCAAGCCGTTCGCTCCGCCACCACCACCGCCTCCGCCTCCGCCCAGGCGTGGTCGCGGGCCGAAAGCAGCCGCAGCAGCCGCGCCCACTGCAGAAATTCCGGGTAAGCCGGTAAAAGGCACCGGTAAGAAAACAGCAGCGGCGGCAACGGCCATTGCCCCGCCCACTCCGCCTGCGGCGCCCAAGGCGAAACCAGAACCGCCCAAGCCCGCACCCAAGGCAAAGCCGGCGAAGCCCGCGCACAAACCCGCGAAGCTCGCCACCAAAGCCCCTGTTGCCCGGCATTCCGCCAAGAAAGCGCCGGCAAAAAAGGCTAAAAGCAAGAAACGTTAGGAGTTCCGCGCGTCGCAATTTGTCGCTCTGGCGATCTCAAATCAGGCATATAATGTGGCTGTGCGGCGCCTCATTGCAGTTGCGGCGTTCCTGATACTGGCGGCGTCAGTGCCGCTCGTGGCTCAGCACGGTGGTGGCGGCCATGCGTCGGGAGGTGGGCATGGCGGATTCTCCTCGCACGGCGGCTTTGGCGGCGGACACTCCTTCAGCGGCGTGCATTCTGGCTCAGGCTTCGCGCCACGCGGTTCATCCTCTTTCCGTTCACCTCTCGCTTCCCGTGGATTGAACTCACGCGGCTTCAACCGTTTTAACGGTCAGCGATTCCGCAACTACGGCTTCAGAAATTGCTACGGGTACGGCTGCGGCTACGGCTATGGCTACGGATATCCCTATTACGGGTGGGGAGTTGATCCTTACTGGTGGTGGGATGGTTCGTCCTACGATCAGGATCAGGAAGAGCAGACTGGTTTGGCGAATGAGATGAACCAGCAAAGCCTGTACGAGCAAAGAATGCGCCAGCAAGCCGACCCGTATGTATATGCCCGCTCGGCCCCTCCACAGCCCCGCCAATCAGAGCGTACGGAAGCGGTCGAGCCCACGGTTTTAATTTTCCGCGATCAGCATCAGCAGGAGATTCAGAACTACGCCATCGTTGGCCAGACCGTGTGGGTGTTTGCTCCGCAACATACCCAAAAGGTTCCGCTCTCTGACCTCGACATTCCCGCCACGACCAAAGCCAACGACCAGCGCGGCGTAAGTTTCCGCCTGCCGGGGGCGGGCGAAGGGCAGTAGAGGTTCTTACCGCAGTCCTTTCACTGACGGTTCAAGAAGTTAATGGGCTTGCTGTGCACTCATCGCGACATGAAGCTGTCTTCGGTTTCCGGGCTGATCCTGTTTGTACTCTGCATTTCCTTGATGCAACGCGCCCGGGCCCAGGTAACCGTAGGGTTCGAGGAGCCACACAACCCATTAATCATGAACCTCCCGGGTAAGGCAACAGCACTGCAGATCGACCTCCTCCACCTGAAACTCGAGCAAAACCAACTGGACGAAAGCGCCACGCGCAGAAGACTACAGGCGTCGGATGCGCATGGGTGGGTGTTCTCCGCCTTCGTGTACCCGCTCGAAAAAAAGCAGACCGCCGCGGAACTGAGCGAAGAAGCTTTCGGAGGGCTTCGGAAGGCAGCGCGGGATAGGGGATTCAAAATCGAAGCAATGAAAACCTTCGAACGCGGAGATTTCTCAATGCGCGAGTATGTAATCCCCGAGTTCCGCAGTCAACCGGTACATCAAAAAAATATATTTGGCTACGCGGTCAGCGGAGACATGGGCGTTGATTATCACATTTCCAAGATCTCCTATTCAGCCGCCGACGACAAATTCGTCGAGCTGCTGATCAACGGCCTGCGCCTCATTCCGGACTACAAACCTGACAGCGCGACGGAATTCGGCTACGGAAGCATTTTCTATCTGCGCCAGGATTGGAAAAAAGCGTCCGCACATTATGAAACGTCTTTGCAACTCGAAAGGCAGAAACGTACGCTGAGCCCGGCGCAATGGAATGTGTTGGTGGACAATCTGGGAATGGCCTATGCCATGTCCGGTGAGTTATCTAAAGCAAAGGCGACCTTCGAGTACGGGGCACAAGAGAACCCTACTTATCCGATGTTTCGTTACAATCTGGCTTGTGCGGATGCGGAATTGGGCGACCTTGATGGAGCGCTCGGCCAGTTAAAATTGGCCTTTCAATTTAAGTCCTACTCTAATCCCGGCGAGGGGATCCCTGACCCCTCCAAAGATGATTCCTTTAAACGATATTTGAGCGATCCAAGATTTGCCAAGCAGGCAAAGGAGCTTTGTGCAAATAGTGTCCGAACAACGGGCGGATGGATTTGCCAATAAGCCCGTCGAGGCGGAGTCTTGCACAAGCTCGATGAACTGGGCGGAAAACTTAACCTCCACAGGCTGTGAATAACTCTTTCCTTGCTCCTTTTCCCTTTCCCGCTAGAATGGCTGCAATTCCCGTAAAATTGAATTGAGCCCATGTCCCAATTCGTTCACCTGCATCTCCATACTGATTACTCACTACTCGATGGCGCTTGCGACGTCGATAAACTCTGCCAACGGGTGAGCGAACTTGGCATGCCCGCCGTTGCCATGACCGACCATGGCAACATCTTTGGCGCGGTGCATTTCGTTAACGCCGCCCATAAGTACGGCGTTAAGCCCATCATCGGCTGCGAGCTCTACATCTGCAAAAAAGACGATCACAACATCGTGCGCACACCGCCCGATGGCGACACCTACAACCATCTCCTCGTGTTGGCGCAAAACGAAGAAGGCTACCGCAACCTCGTAAAGATCACCTCTGAAGCCTCGCTGCACGGTTTTTACTACAAGCCACGCGTGAGCAAGAATTTCCTGGCCGAACATTCCCGCGGCCTGATCGGCCTCTCCGGATGCCTGAAAGGCGAAGTCGCCGAGCGCCTCACAGAAGGGAAGTACGACGCCGCCCTCGCCGCAGCCGGAACCTATCGCGATATTTTCGGCAAAGAAAATTTCTATCTCGAAATTCAGGATCAAGGCTTGGCAATGGAACACAAAATCCATCCCGGCCTGTTCCAACTCGAGAAAGATCTCGGCCTGCCTCTCGTTGCGACCAACGACAGTCACTATCTCTGCGAAGACGACGCCCACGCGCAAGACGTCATGCTCTGCATTCAGACCGGCAAGTCGATTCACGACACTGCGCGCATGAAGTTCGATGGCACCCAGTTCTTCGTCAAGAATCATGATGAGATGTACCGCGTCTTCAAAGACTCGCCCGAGGTTGTGTCACGCACGCTCGATATCGCCGAACGCTGCAGCCTGCGCCTCGAAAAAGTCGCGACGCCATTTCCGCAATTCGATGTCCCGCCCGGCTACACCATCGACAGTTACTTTGAGCATGTATCCCGCGAAGGCTTCGCGCGGCGTCTCGCTGCGCTGCGCCCCTTGCACGAGCAAGGCAAGCTCAAGCACTCGATTACCGACTACGAGCAGCGCCTCGAGCGCGAACTCGCCATCATCCAGCAGATGAAGTTTCCCGGATATTTCCTGATCGTCTGGGATTTCATCCGCTACGCGAAGGAGCACGACATTCCCGTCGGCCCGGGCCGCGGGTCGGCGGCCGGATCGCTCGTCTCCTATGCTCTCGGCATCACCGATATCGACCCGCTGCAGCACGAGTTGCTCTTCGAGCGCTTCCTGAATCCTGAGCGTGTCTCCATGCCCGATATCGATATCGATTTCTGCATGAACCGCCGCGGCGAAGTCATCAACTACGTCACGCAAAAATACGGTCGCGACAACGTGGCCCAAATCATCACCTTCGGCACCATGGCCGCCAAGGCTGCCATCAAGGACGTCGGCCGCGCCATGGACATCCCCTATGCCGATGTCGATCGCATCGCCAAGATGGTCCCAACGCAGCTCAACATCACGCTCGATCAGGCGATTGAAGATTCTCCGCAGCTGCGCGAGGCCATGGAAAAAGACGGCCAGATTCGCGAACTGATGCAGACCGCGAAGAAGCTCGAAGGCATGGTTCGCAACTCCGGCGTGCACGCGGCCGGCGTTGTTATCTCGCCCAAGCCTCTTACCGAGCTGGTTCCGCTGCACAAGACCAAGAACGACGAAATTGTCACCGCCTTCGACATGGTCGCCATCGAAAAGATGGGCCTGCTGAAGATGGACTTCCTCGGCCTCACGACGCTGACGATTCTCACCGATGCGCTGAAGCTCATCGTGCAAACTCGCGGCACGCCGATCACTCTCGAAACTGTCCCGCTGGACGACGCGGAAACCTATGAAAAAGTTTTTCACAAGGGATTAACTTCCGGCGTCTTCCAGTTTGAATCGCACGGCATGCGCGACGTGTTGCGCAAGTACCAACCGGATTCCATCGAAGATCTCACCGCCCTCAATGCACTCTATCGCCCCGGCCCGATCCAGGGAGGCATGATCGATGATTTCATCGATCGCAAGCACGGCCGCAAAAAAGTTGAATACGAATTGCCGGAGCTGAAAGAAATTCTTCAGGAGACGCTCGGCGTCATCGTCTATCAGGAACAGGTGATGCAGATCGCCAACCGCCTCGCCGGTTACTCCCTCGGCGAAGCCGATCTGCTGCGCCGCGCCATGGGCAAGAAAAAAGCCGAGGAGATGGCCCAGCAGCGCGAGCGCTTCGTGGAGGGCGCGGCCCAGCGCAAGTTCCCGCCCAAGAAGATCGAAAAGATTTTCGATCTCATGGCTCAGTTCGCCGGATACGGCTTCAACAAATCGCACTCCGCCGCTTACGCTCTGCTCGCTTATCACACCGCGTACTTGAAGACGCACTATCCCGTCGAGTTCATGGCCGCTTTGCTGACTTCCGTCACCGGCAGCACCGACGACGTCGTGAAGTACATCAACGAATGCCGCGAGATGGGAATTTCCGTCGAAGCTCCGGACATCAACGTCTCCGACGCGAACTTCACGCCGCATGGAGAAGCGATCCGCTTCGGCCTTGCCGCAGTGAAAAATGTCGGCGGCAACGCGATCGAATCGATCGTCGCCGCTCGCAAGAAACTCGGCCAGTTCAAATCCATCTACGAATTCTGCGAAAACGTCGACCTGCGCCTGCTCAACAAGCGTGTACTGGAATCGCTCATCAAAAGCGGTGCCATGGATTCTCTCGGCCGCCGCGCGCAATTGATGACAGTGCTCGATCGCGCTATGGAGCGCGCCCAGAAAGCGCAGCGTGACGCGGAATCCGGCCAGCACGGCCTGTTTGGCGTCTTCGAACAGGAGGCGTCCGCCGTCGACAACGACAAGCTTCCCAATATTCCTGACTGGGACGAGCAGGCTCGCCTCGCTGCAGAAAAAGAAATCCTGGGATTTTTCATCAGCGGTCATCCCCTTGAAAAATACAAGGACAAGCTGCAGGATCTACAAGCGCTCACCATCCTCGAAATCGGCGCGATGACTAAATCCACCGGCAAGGACGAGACCATCGCCACCGCCGGCATCATCGGCAACGTCCGCGTGCTCAAGTCCAAACGCGGAGACTTCTATGCGCAGGCCACGCTCGAGGATATGTCCGGCTCCATCGATATGATCGTCTTTCCCGAAGCCTACAAACGCCTCGGCGACAAAGTGAAGCTCGAGGTCCCCGTGCTGGTGCGCGCCGGCATACGCATCGAAGAAGGCGCGAATCCTAAGATAACCGCCGCGGAAATCATGCCGCTGGAGGACGCGAAGGTTCCTCTTCCGCGCGCGCTTCGCATTCGTATTCCGCTCGAAACCGCAGCCGAATCCACGGTGGACGATCTCCACGCCCTTTTCAGCGAGCGCAAAGGCGAAGCCCGGGTATTGTTCGACGTGGAACGCGCTGGAGATTTTATGGTGGTCATGGAAGCGGAAGGCTATAATGTCCTGCCAGATCGCAACTTCATCGCGCGCGTGGAGCAATTATGCGGGCGCGGTAGTGTGCGGGTGATTTCTTAGCTTGATCTCCTTGAAGACGATCGGCTGACCTTGATGGAAGCAAACGATAAAGCGCAGCAGGAATTGGATCAGATCGAGCGCGAGGTGGCGCTTCTCGAGGCCAGCACCGGACAGAACGATGAAACTCACCGCCAGCTGGCCCTGCTTCAGGAGCGCGTCCATACCCTGAGGGAAGAGATGAAGACGCCCCAGACCGCTTGGCAGAAAACTGAACTGGCCCGCCATCCGCAGCGTCCGCAGACCCTCGACTATATCGAGCGCGTGTTCACCGACTTCAGCGAAATTCACGGCGACCGCACCTTTGGCGACGACGCCGCCATCATTTGTGGCATGGCTCGCTTCCATGGCGAAGAAGTTCTCATCGTCGGTACCCAGAAGGGCCGTGACATGAAGCAGCGCGTCTACCGCAACTTCGGCACGCCCCATCCCGAGGGTTACCGTAAGGCTCTGCGTGTGATGCAGGTCGCGGAAAAATATCGCCGGCCCATTTTTACGCTCGTCGATACCGACGGTGCCTATCCCGGCATTCACGCCGAGGAGCGCGGACAGGCTGAGGCCATTGCGCACAACTTGCGCGAAATGGCTCGTCTCGAAGTTCCTATCATCGCGACCGTGATTGGCGTTGGCGGCAGCGGCGGAGCGTTGGCCATTGCCGTCGCTGACCGCGTCCTCATGATGGAAAACTCGATCTACTCGGTGATCTCTCCCGAAGGCTGCGCCGCCATCATGTGGCGCGATGCCACAAAGAAAGAGTTAGCTGCCGAAGCCATGCGCATCACCGCCACCGATCTCAGTGAACTGGGCTGTATCGACGATATCGTTCCAGAACCTGAAGGCGGCGCGCATCGCGACTACGAAGCCGCCGCCAACCTGCTCGATGTCAGCCTGCAGAAACACCTCTCCGAACTGAAGAAACTATCCCCGGACGAATTACTCGTGTCACGATATAATAAGTTTCGCAACATGGCCCAGTTCTTCAAAACCGCGTCCTGAGCCCGGAGAAATCTCTGTTTCTCGTTCTCAACCAGATTCCCCCCGGCTCCAGGCGGGCGATTTGGCGTGCTGGGAGCGCGCCCTCGCCGTATAATCATCTGTTCCCCTCAACTAGAACCCGGGCGGACCACTCCGCCCCTTATCAATAAGGAAGGTGTTGGGATGGCCACTACGGATGTTGCGCCCCAAGGTGCGGGCGGGCAGTTAGGGCGCAAGCGCATCGTCAATGACATGAGCATTCAGGTCGCCACTGTGAATGGCTCAGGTTCCCAGAGTTCCAATACAGTTCTGTTACGCGCCATCTTCCAGATGGGTGTGCCAATTTCGGGCAAGAATCTTTTCCCTTCGAACATCGCTGGCCTTCCTACCTGGTATACCATCCGCGCCAATAAAGAGGGCTACATTGGCCGCAAGAAGGAAATCGATTTTCTCGTCGCGATGAACGCCGAGACCGCCCAGGACGACGTCATGTCCCTGGATCCCGGCGCCTCCGTGCTCTACGACGAGCCGCTCGCGTTGGACAAGCTGCGCAACGATCTGATTTTCTACTCCGTTCCCTACGACAAAATTGTGGCCACGGTTTGTCCGGAAGCCAAGCTGCGCAAGCTGGTTAAGAACATGGTCTACGTCGGCGTGGTCGCCGGCCTGCTCGAAATCGAGATGGGCGAGGTGGAGAGGGCCATTCGCAAGCAGTTCGCGAAGAAAGTGAAAGCCGCCAACCTGAACCTGGCCGCGGCCCAGGCTGGATTCGACTACGCCAAGGCCAGCCTGCAGAAACGTGGTGCGTTCTATATCGAGCGCATGGACAAGACCGCCGGCAAGATCATCATCGACGGCAACTCCGCCGCGGCTCTCGGCTGCATGTTTGCCGGATGCACCGTGGTCACCTGGTATCCCATCACGCCCTCGTCTTCGTTGGTCGAGACCATGATCGAATACATGAAGGAGTACCGCATCGGCCCCGACGGCAAAGCCACCTTCGCCATCGTTCAGGCCGAAGATGAGCTGGCCGCCATCGGCATGGTCATCGGCGCTGGCTGGGCAGGCGCCCGCAGCATGACCGCGACCGCCGGCCCTGGCATTTCGCTGATGTCAGAATTTTCCGGCTTGGCCTACTACGCGGAAATCCCCGGCGTCATCTGGGACATCCAGCGCGTCGGCCCTTCCACCGGACTGCCCACGCGCACTTCCCAAGGCGATATTCTTTCCACCGCTTTTCTATCCCACGGCGATACCAAGCACATCATGCTGATTCCTTCCTCAGTCGCGGAGTGCTTCAGCATGGCGTCGGACGCTTTCAATCTCGCCGAGCAATTCCAGACGCTGGTCTTCGTCATGTCCGATCTCGATCTCGGCATGAATAACTGGATGTCCGATCCCTTCGAATATCCCACGACTCCGATCAAGCGCGGCAAAGTGCTCACGAAGGAAGAATTAGATAAGCTCGGCGGCTTCGCTCGCTACAAAGATTTAGATGGCGACGGTGTGGGCTACCGCACTCTGCCCGGAACCGACCATCCCGCTGCTGCCTACTTCACGCGGGGAAGCGGTCACAACGACAAATCCAACTACAGCGAACGCCCCGACGATTACGAAAACAATATGGAGCGCCTCAACCGCAAATTCGAAACCGCGCGCTCCTTCGTTCCTCGTCCCGAAATTCTCAAAGGCGCGAACGCAAAAATCGGAATCATCGCCTACGGAACCTCACATTGGGGCATCATCGAAAGCCGCGATCAGCTCCGCACCGAGTACGCGATCGAAACCGATTATCTCCGCCTGCGGGCTTATCCGTTCACCCGTGAGGTGCACGAATTCATCGAGCATCACGATCGCGTCTACGTTGTCGAACAGAACCGCGACGCCCAGATGCTCAGCCTGCTCAAACTCGATCTCAAACCGGAGCTCACTACACGGCTGCGCAGCATCAGCCATCTCGACGGCCTTCCGCTCGATGCCCGCTCCGTCACCGACGAACTCAGCACCATGGAGGGTAAGTAAATGGCGACCACGCCCAGCGCAGAACCGAAAACCAACCACATTGGCCTGAGTGTCCTCGACTACAAGGGCGGCAAAACCACGCTGTGCGCCGGTTGCGGCCACAACGCCATCTCCGAGCGCATCATCGAAGCCATGTACGACATGGGCGTGAAGCCCGAGCGCGTCGTGAAATTAAGCGGAATTGGATGCTCCTCCAAGAGTCCCGCTTACTTCATGAACCGCTCCCACAGCTTCAACTCCGTGCACGGACGTATGCCTTCCGTCGCTTCCGGCGCGCTGCTGGCCAATCGCAATCTGATCGCCCTCGGCGTCAGCGGCGATGGCGACACCGCTTCCATCGGCATCGGCCAGTTCGTTCACCTCATGCGCCGCAATCTTCCTCTCATCTACATCATCGAAGACAACGGCGTCTATGGCTTGACCAAAGGCCAATTTTCCGCGACCGCCGATCTCGGCTCGAAATTGAAGTCAGGCGTGATCAACGACCTTCCTCCGATCGACACTTGCGGCTTAGCCATCGAACTCGGCGCAACCTTCGTCGGTCGCTCGTTCTCCGGCGACAAGCGCCAGCTGAGCACCATGCTGAAGGCCGCCATCGCCCACCACGGCACGGTGATGCTCGACGTCGTTTCGCCTTGCGTCACCTTCAACGACCATGAAGGCTCAACTAAATCCTATAAGTACGTAAAGGATCACGACGAAGCCTTGCAGGAGTTGAGTTTTGTTCCTCACTTCGAGGAGATCGACGTGGAGTACGATCCCGGAACCACCGCCAACGTCACCATGCACGACGGTTCCAGCCTGCGCCTGCGAAAGCTCGAAGAAGATTACGACCCGACCGACCGGATCGCCGCCATGACTCGCCTCAGCGAAGCTCACGATAAAGGCGAAGTCTTGACCGGTGTCTTTTACGTAAACACGAAGGCGCCCAGCTTCCTCGAAATGCTGAATATGGTCGATCAGCCGCTGGCCACGCTCCCGGAATCGATGACGCGTCCAGGCAGGGAAGCCCTCGAAGCCGCAATGGAAGAATTGCGCTAGAAGTCTCGGGAAGGGCACGGCTTCAGCCGTGCCACCCGCAGCTTAAGAAGACGGGGCTTTAGCCCCTGAGGTTCGGTCTGTTGATCCTTAGTGCTTTGTGTGGAGGGAGTCTTACCTCCTACTTCTCGCTCCCCGGCTGCAGCCCAAGTCCCGCCCCATAATACTCCGCTAGCGCGTGCCTCTCGTCGTCCGTCAGCAACTCGGAAATCGTCCGCATCGGCATGTTGATGTCATTTTCGCGGCTCCCATTCGCAAATGCTTCCAGCTGGCTCAGAACATAATCGGCATTCTGGTTCATGAGAGAGGGCACTCCCGGACGGTAAGCCACCGGACCGTGGCAGGCCTGGCACGGCGGAATTCCGCGCTCACCGTCGCCAAATGCAATCAGATGCGAGGCGATTGCCGCATGTTTAGCCTCCTCAGGCATGGACTGCGGAAAACTCCGGTTGTCCTGTGGATCGGCGAACGCCGGCAGCTTCGAGTAATAGGCCACAACATCCGCTACGTCCCGCACCGAGAGTGAATCCGCAATCGGCCTCATCGCTCGCGACACTCGTTTGTGACTGCGGAAATCTTGCAGCTCCTTCCAGATGGCCAGCTTGTCTAACCCCGCCAGGTTGGGCGTGGCAGCCTCAGCACTGAATCCCTCCGAACCATGGCAATGCTCGCACCGCTTGGCCAGCAGCATTCCCCGAAAAGCATCTCCTGAGGAAGCTGCGGCGACCGTCTCCGGTGTCCAGGACACGTTCGAGGGGATGCGCTCCGGCCCGCTATCGCTCGCCAGCAAGACCAGTGAGCTTGCCATCAAAATACCAGCCACTCGCCAAACCAGGCTCGAACCACCCCTCCAGTGTGATCTACTCCGCCGCACAGTTCCCCCTTTCTCCCGGCTGCAAGGCAGGGAACTGCTCCCGCGGCACAACCTTCACCTCGGATCGCATGGCGTAATGTCCCGCCCCGCAGAATTCGTGGCACATCGTCTTATATTCGCCTGGAGCGGAAAACTGAAGCCGCGCCTCGCTGATCGTCCCCGGCAAAACCTTGACGTCGTAGTCTGTGCCGTTGATGGCAAGCGCGTGCACCGCATCGGCGCTCGTGATCCGAAGATGCACCGGAGCTCCCGCCGGAACCAGAATGCAGTGCGGGACAAACAAATATTGCTGGGCGATCATGCGCACCGTAACCGAGCCGTCGCCATCCTGCTGGGTTCCAAGATTACTCTCAACAAACTCACCCGCGAGATGTAGCGACAACGGATCCACTTCTCGCGAGCCAGCAAAATAATGCAGGAGGGGCACGTCAATCTGGTTGTAGCGCATGGCCGGGATGAGACAGAGGACCAGCACCGTCAGCACAAACGTTCGCAGCTTTCGCCAGTTCACAGGTCGCTCGAGCGAGGCATTTTATACCATCGTCATAAGGATGCACAGAATCGGCGCACGGCAACAAGCATTCGCTAATTTAGGGTAGTCCGATCGGGGTATGTAGTTCTCAATCTTGATGCTTAAGCGGGTGCCCCACCCTTGTCGCGTTCTTCGCGACAGGGTGGGGATTTTGACTTCCTTTCC